>DASQHH010000585.1:0-1519 GCA_035632195.1 Vicinamibacterales bacterium | reverse complement strand
TGGCCTATCGGGTCGATGCGCTCTATTTCTTTCTGCTCGCCATTACCGTCTTTTTCGCGGTGCTGATCGCCGGTCTCATCGTGTACTTCGCGGTCCGATTCCGCCGGCGCGCCAAGGACGCCATCGGCGAACAGATCCACGGCAACCTGATGCTCGAGCTGACGTGGACGGCCATCCCGCTTCTCATCACGATGGTCATCTTCGTCTGGGGCGCGAGCGTGTACTTCGCAATGGCGCGCCCGCCCGAAGAGACGCTCAACATCTACGCCGTCGGCAAGCAGTGGATGTGGAAATTCCAGCATCTGGACGGCCAGCGCGAGATCGACGAGCTGCACGTCCCAGTCGGCCGCGACATCAAGATCATCGCGACGTCCGAGGACGTCATCCACGATTTCTTCGTGCCGGCGTTTCGCGTGAAGGCCGACGTGCTGCCGGGCCGCTACGTGAGCGTCTGGTTCCACCCGACGAAACCCGGGCGCTACCACCTCTTCTGCGCGGAGTACTGCGGCACGCGGCATTCGGGGATGACGGGCGAAGTCATCGTGATGGAACCGAGCGAGTTCCAGGCGTGGATGAGCGGCGGCGCGCCCGAGGGAACGCTGGCGTCGGCCGGCGCCAAGCTGTTCGCGGATCTCGCGTGCAATACCTGCCACCGCCCCGACGCGCAGGGACGCGGTCCGGTGCTCGACGGCCTCTTCGGCAAGACGCAGACGCTGCAGAACGGCCAGACCGTCACCGTCGACGAAGCGTACATCCGCGAATCGATCCTGAATCCGTCGGCGAAGATCACGGCCGGCTTCCAGCCGATCATGCCGACGTTCCAGGGCCTCGTGTCCGAAGAACAGCTGCTCGCGCTCGTCGAGTACGTGAAGTCGCTCGGCTCGCAGGCGCCGCAGCAGGTGACGAAATAAATGGCTACCCTGCTCTCCCCGCCCCGACACTACTTGAACGACGGCTACGGCATCCGCTCGTGGCTCCTGACGCGCGACCACAAGCGCATCGCGCTGCTGTATCTGGCCGGTGTGACGTTCTTCTTCTTCATCGGCGGGGCGATGGCGGTGCTGATCCGTCTCGAGCTCGCGACACCGGCCGGCGATCTCGTGTCGGACGAGACCTACAACAAGCTGTTCACGATGCACGGCGTGATGATGGTCTTCTTCTTCCTCATCCCGGTCATCCCGGCCGTGCTCGGCAACTTTCTCGTACCGATCATGATCGGCGCGAAGGACCTCGCGTTTCCGAAGCTGAACCTCCTGAGCTGGTACATCTACATCACCGGCGGCCTCTTCACCCTGTACGCGCTCGTCACGGGAGGCGTCGACACCGGATGGACGTTCTACACGCCCTTCAGCACCGTCTCGTCGACGACGAACGTCATTCCGACGGCGCTCGGGATCTTCATCACCGGCTTCTCATCGATTCTCACGGGTCTGAACTTCATCGTCACGATTCACCGCATGCGCGCGCCGGGCATGACGTGGTTCCGCCTGCCGCTTTTCATCTGGTCGACGTACGCGAC
>DASQHH010000584.1:0-1583 GCA_035632195.1 Vicinamibacterales bacterium | reverse complement strand
TCAGAAAGCTCAGCCCGAACCGCTGCACCTCGCCCATGTTCATCAGGAAGCTGCCGGTCAGAATGTTGCCCGGCGTCAGGTTCACCTGGAACCGGCTCAAATCGTCGCCCGTCAAACCTCGCGTCCGGTTCTGTCCCCGCGGCAGCCCATGAATCGTGTCGTCGCTGTAGAACGCGTCGAGCCCGTTGTGGAACCACGCCCGCCCTTTCGCCAACGGCCCCGAGAACTCCAGCCGCGGCGTCCACTTGTTGACATGCCACCCGCCGTCCGACGAAACCCCCGGAATGAAGTTCGTGCCCGCGAACCGCAGGCGGTCGTCCCCCATCTTCGTCTTCAGGTCGAGCACTCCCGCCGCCCCGCGCCCGTTCTCCGCCGAAAACCGGCTCGTCTGCACGTCCATCGATTGGATCGTCTCGATGTTCACCCGCGCCTCCAGCCGCCCCGTCACCGGATCCGAGATATTGAACCCGTCCAGCGTGTAGTTGGTCTGGTTGGTCTGCGCGCCGGCGAAGTGCGGGCGCCCGGCATTGTCCTGCACCACCCCGTCCATCATCGGCAGCGCGTTCCGGTAGTCCTGCGGCGCCGGGTACGGCACCGTCTCCATCTCGGTGTTGTCCAGCTCTTTGCGATCCGCGGGCTGCGCCGGGTCGATCGCCGGAGGCGAATACACCACGTCCACATGATCCGCGAATTCCTGCACATGATTCAGGACGACGGTCAGCTCGCTCGGTCCCGGCTCGAACTGCCGCGCCTTGCCCTGGTAAAGGTAGAAGCCCAGCCGCTCCGCCCGGATCGTATATTCGCCCGCCGCCGCCAGCGTCAGTTGAAAGTTGCCCGCCCGGTCGGACGACGCCGCGCGTGTCGCCCCTTCGCCCGCCGCCGCCCGCAATTCCACCCGCGCGCCAGAGATGCCCGCTCCCGTCTCGTCCACTACCCGGCCTGTCACCGCCACCTGCGCCCACACCGGTCCCAGCCCCGGAACGAGAAACAACAGCAGACGGAGGGCGCCTCTGTGGACCATCTCGGACTAGGGTAACGCGCGGCGGTCCAAAACGCGAACGCCGCGCCTGTCGTCCCGTGATGTTAAAACACAAACTTGATCTGCGTTTGTACCACCCGCCCCGAAACCGCCGATCCCTGGAACGATCCGTACGCGCTCGTCGGCGCCGAAACCGTGTTCTGGATCGTTCCGAACGTTCCGCTCGCCAGGTTGTTCGGCGGCAGGTCGAAATTCGCATGATTGAAGATGTTGAACAGGTTCGCACCCACGATCAGTTGATAGTGCTCGTGCATCGTGAACGCCTTGTTCACATTCAAGTCCGTGTCGAAGTACCCCGGACCGCGGAACGAATTCCGCGGGATGTTGCCCCAGTCCGTCTGCGCCGCGCTCGTCAGGAACTGCGACTTCGTGTAGCACGCCGCGTTCGGCGTGGTGCAGTCCGGGTACCCGGCGCCGCCCGTCCAGTCCGCCAGCACCGTCGCGCTCGCCAGCCCCGTCGCGTTGCTCACGTGCGCGCTCCGCACCCCGCTGTTCACGATGCTGAACGGATAGCCCGAGTGGTACAGGATCGTGCTCGCCGCCG
>DASQHH010000583.1:0-5290 GCA_035632195.1 Vicinamibacterales bacterium | reverse complement strand
GTCCGAACGCGCTCGCCCAACTGCACCTCGAGCTCGGTCGGCGCGCCGAAGCTGGTGCCGTCGCGGGCGACCTCGGCCAGCCGCTTCACCAGGCCGCGCGGAGCGTGGCCGTGGATGAGCGGCCCCCACGACATCACGTAGTCGATGAACCGGTTGCCGTCGACGTCTTCGATGCGCGCGCCCGACGCGCGACGGATGAACAGCGGAGAGGCGCCGACCGCGGCGAACGACCGCACCGGACTGTCGACCCCGCCGGGAAGGACTTTCCGCGCGCGCGTGAAAAGCGTCGAGGAGCGCTTGGTTTTCATCGGACCTTGATCGTCGCCAGGTCGGTAATGGCGATGCTGATGAACTTCTGCTCGTCTCTATCCTTCGTCCGCGCGCGCGCCGCGTCGAGCGTCTTCGACGCACCGTCGAAGTCGCGCAGGACCAGAAATCCGGTCGCGAGGCCGACGGCCGTTCGGTACGCGGTCGGATCCTGCTGCAGCGCGCTCATGAAGAGCGACCGAGCCAGCTCCCATTCGCCGGCCACAGCGGCAATGCGAGCGGCGGAGCAGAGATAAGCGCCGTCGGCGTCGGCCGGCACGCGCGTCAGCGCCGTGCGTACGTCCTCTTTCTTTCCGGCCTTCGCGGCATCGACCGCCGCGGTCAATACCTGTCCGCGATCGCCATCCGGCATCCGCTCGGCCTTCAGCACCAGCGTCCATGGCAGCGCATTGCCCGACTGCGCGGAGCTGACGGTCGTGAGCAGAGTGATCGGCAGCCCGATGATCTCGGGAACGAATCCCGGCGCGGTCGCTTCGAAAACCCACACACCGGACTTGACGCCGAGGACGTTCCATTTGCCCTTGGCGTCGGTCTTCACGCTGAACGTGCGCTGACCGGCGAACGTGCCGGCCGCGTATCCGTAGAGCGCTTCGACGGCGACGTCGGCGTTCGCGATGGGCTGTCCCTTTTCGTCGGTGAGGACGCCGAGGATGCGGAACACGGGCTGTGCATCCGCCCGGGCGGCGGCGACGAACAGGATCAGGACGAGCGCGATCGCACGCATCATTCCACCTCGAAGCGGTAGATCATACCCAGATCGAAGTGGCGGCCCTCTTCCTCCAGCTCTCCGCAAATCAGAAGGTAACGGCCCGGTTTCAGCGGCGTCCGGAACCACGCCTCCGCGCCGGCCGCCAGCTCCAGGATGCCTCCATACTGTTCGCCCGGGCTCGAGCCGCGCGACCCTGACGAGATCCACGCGCGCTGCTGGAACTCGTTTGCCCCGTCGGGCAGCCGGACGATCAGCATCTGATGCGGCTCGCTTCCGGTGTTCTGGACGTGAAACAGCGGACGCCCTGACGGCACGGGCGCCGTCAGCTGAAATCCGTGGTCGTGCAGCCTGACCGTCAGGTCGGCCTCCGGCTGCGCCGGCGCCGGACCGCGCGCCGTCGTCACCTGCACGGGGGCGAAGCGCTTGTCGTCCGAGATGGCCACATACGACCCCGGAGCGAGCGACGCGCGGTAATCGGCTTTGGCCGCCGGACCGATCGCGCCCATGCCGCCGGACGATACCAGCCACTCCGGGATCGGCTTGCCGCTCTCTTTCCAGGCTTTGAACTCGTCGACGGTGTGGCCCGCGCCGATTTTCACGAACCGCAGGTCGTGCGGCGCGCTGCCGGAGTTTTCGACGGCGAACAGCGTGATCCCCGATGGGATTCGTGCGGGCATCGAGACGGCGTCGTCGCTCAGGACGATCGTTGTCGACTCGGCCGCCTGTGCAAGCAGCAGCGACAGCGCGAGCGCCGCGGCGATCATGCGAGGGCGCGCGCGGCTTCGCGGGCGAAGTACGTGATGATGATGTCGGCGCCGGCGCGGCGGATGGACGTCAGCGTCTCGAGCATCGCGCGGCGTTCGTCGATCCAGCCGTTGCGCGCGGCCGCCTTGAGCATCGCGTATTCACCGCTGACGTGGTACGCGGCGGTCGGGAAGTTGAAGGCGTCTTTCACGCGCGCAATGACGTCGAGGTACGTCACCGCCGGCTTGACCATGACGATGTCCGCGCCTTCCTCGATGTCCTGCTGCACCTCGCGCAGCGCTTCGGCGCCGTTGGCCGGATCCATCTGGTGCGTCCGTCGGTCGCCGAACTTCGGCGCCGACCCGGCCGCGTCTCGGAACGGGCCGTAGAACGCCGAGCAATACTTGGCGGCGTACGCCATGATCGCCGCGTTCTCGAATCCGCGCTCGTCGAGCGCCTTGCGGATGGCGCCGACGCGGCCGTCCATCATGTCTGAAGGCGCGATCACGTCGGCGCCCGCTGCGGCGTGCGACACCGCCGTCCGCACGAGCTGATCGACGGTCGGATCGTTGGCGATTTCCTCGTCGATGATGATCCCGCAATGGCCGTGATCGGTGTATTCGCAGAGGCAGACATCGGTCACGACGAGCGTCTCCGGCAGCGCGCGCTTGATGGCGCGAATCGCCGACTGCACGGGCGCCTCCGGATCGTACGCGGCCGACCCGATGTCGTCCTTGTGATCGGGCAGCCCGAACAGCAGGACGCTCCCGACGCCGTCGGCCCTGGCCGCTTCCGCTTCCTTGACCGCTTCGTCGACCGACAGGTTGAACACCCCCGGCATCGACGGCACTTCGCGCCGGACGCCTTCGCCTTCGCAGACGAAGAGCGGCAGCACGAGCGTCTCGGGCGAGAGCCGTGTCTCACGGACGAGGCCGCGCATAGCCTCGGACTGGCGGAGGCGGCGCAGTCGTCGAGTCAGCTTCAGGCTGGAATGCGTGTGGATCTCTGTCATGGCTGTTGGCCCGAGCGTGCTTTCGCAAAATGCGCCACGATCGCGTCGGCGAGCGCGGCGATTGTGTGGTCTCCCGGCATGATGGTCGTTTCGATGCCGCATTGTCTGGCGGCATCGGCCGTCACCGGGCCGATCGACGCGACGGGCGTTTCGCGCAGCAGGTCGGCAGCCGGTTCGGGCCCGAGGATGCGGACGAAGTTCCGTACGGAGGACGGGCTCGTGAACGTCACGACGTCGATGCGCCGCTCGAGCAGCATCCGGTAGATGTCGGGCTCGCCCTCGCGCTCCGGCTCGACGGCGATCGTGCGATACGCGATGACCTCGGTGACCTCGGCGCCCTGCTTGCGCAGTTCGTCGGCCAGCAGTTCGCGGGCGATGTCGGCGTGCGGCAGCAGAACCTTCTGCCCGGCGAGGCGCCCGCCTGGCGCGTGCTCGACCATCGCGCGCAGGACGCCTTCCGCACGGTACTCGGCCGGCGTGAAGTCCACCTTCAGCCCGGCCTTTGCCAGCCGCTCGGCCGTTGCCGGCCCGACGGCGCAGAGGCGGACGCCCTTCAACACGCGCAGGTCCTGCGGCCCGGCCAGCAGCCGTTCGACGAACGCATCCACCGCGTTGACGCTCGCGAACACGATCCAGTCGAAGTCCCCCGCGCGCGCGCAGGCCTCGTCGAGCGGCGCGTAGTCGTCGGGGGGCGCGATGCGGATCATCGCGGCCTCGATCGCTTCGGCGCCCGCCGACTCGAGGCGGTCCGCGAGATCGGCCGCCTGCGTCCGCGGCCGCGTCACGAGGATGCGCTTGCCGAACAGCGGCCGCTCGTCGAACCAGCGCAGGTGTTCCCTCAGGCCCGTCACGCGTCCGACGACGAGAATCGCGGCGCGCCGATCGTGCGTCTGCTTCATCGTCTTCGTCAGCTCGCCGAGCGTCCCATGGATCGTCTGCTGCGTGGGCAGCGTGCCGTCATAGACGATGGCCGCCGAATCCTCCGGCGACCGTCCGTGAGAGACGAGCGCGTGCAGGAACTGCGGGAGCTGCTGCGGGCCGGCATAGCAGACGATCGTGCCGTCGAGCTTCGCCAGGCTCGTCCAGTCGATCGACGCGGGCGTCTTTCCCTCGTCCTCGTGGCCGCGGACGAATGTCAGCGTGTCGCCGCCGCCGGGATAGGTGACGGGCACGCCTGCGTAGCTCGGGACCGCGACGCCGGCCGGAACCCCGGGAACGACCTCGAAGCGGACGCCTTGCTCGTGCAGGAAGAGCGCTTCGGATCCGCCGCGGTCGAACACGAAGGGGTCGCCCCACTTCAACCGCGCGACCGACTTGCCCTCGCGTGCCTTCTCGGCGAGCAGGTAGCAGATCGCTTCCTGCTCGAGCGGCTGCGGCGCTGCGGTTCCCACGTCAATCTTCTCGGCGTCGACGCGCGCGTAGCGCAGCACCCGCGGGGGGACGAGATGATCGTAGAGCACGACGTCGGCCGACGCGAGGCACTGGAGGCCGCGCACTGTGATCAGGCCGGGGTCGCCCGGACCGGCGCCAATCAAATACACGACGCTCGTCATCCGTGCACCGCGGCGTCGAGAATCTCCCTGGCACCGCGGTCGAGCAGCCGCCGGGCCAGCTCTTCGCCGAGCTGCCGCGCAGCGCCGCTCGTGCCGCGGATCCGCTCGTGCAGCGCCCGGCTGCCGTCGGGCGAGACGACCGCCGCCATCAGATCGAGCGCATTGCCGTGCACGGTCGCGAGCGCGCCGATCGGCGTCTGGCATCCACCGCCGAGCGCCTCGACGAGCGATCGTTCGGCCGCGAGCGCCACCGCCGCGGCCGGATCCTCGATGGCGGCGACGGTCCGACGGACGCTCTCGTCTCCGGCCCGCACCTCGATGGCGACGATCCCCTGGCCCGGCGCGGGCACGCAGGCTTCCGCCGGCAGGAGCATCGAGATTCGCTGACCGAAGCCGAGCCGGTTCAGGCCTGCCGCCGCGAGCACCAGCGCATCATGCTCGCCTTCGTCCAGCTTTCGCAACCGTGTGTCGAGGTTGCCGCGAATGGGTTTGAAATGCCCGCCTGGGATCAGGCGCTTCAGCTGGGCGACGCGGCGGACGCTGCCCGTGCCGATCGACGGCGACTGGCCGAGCGTCGCCACGAGCTCCTCGACCGTCGAAATCGCCGCACCGCCCGTGCCCAACACCACCGCATCGCGGGGATCTTCGCGCGGCAGCGCACCGGCAATCGCGAGTCCGTCCGGCAGCACCGCCGGCAGGTCCTTGCTGCTGTGCACCGCGAGATCGATTTCGTGCTGCAGCAGCGCGTCCTCGATTTCCTTGACGAACAGCCGCTTGCCGCCGATCTCCGAGAGCGGCGCCTGCTGCAGCCGATCGCCAGACGTTCTGATGACGACGACCCGGCAGGAGGGGCCGCCGGTTTCCTCGACGCGTCGCTTGACGGTATTGGCCTGCCACAGCGCGAGCTGGCTGCCGCGGGTTCCGAGTCGGAGCTCGCGCGCCATA
>DASQHH010000582.1:0-5435 GCA_035632195.1 Vicinamibacterales bacterium | reverse complement strand
GACCGCCGTAGTAGTCCGACGTCGGGTCTTCGACCGGCAGGTACACGAGGCCGGCCTCTTCGTCCACCGTCATCTGCGACCAGACGCCGGTGTTGCCGTTGGCCGACCACGACTCGTTCTCCCAGGTGTCGTTGCCGAACTCGCCGGGCTTGGGGATGGTGTGGAAGGTCCATAGCAGTTTGCCGCTGCGGACGTCGAAGGCGCGCACCAGGCCCTTGGTGTTGTTGTGGGTGGGGACGGTCATGCCTTCTTTGAAGGCGGAGCCGATGATAACGACGTCGTTGACGACGGTCGGCGTCGAGTGGAGGCCGATCTCGCCTGTCTCGAGATCGATCTGCTGGCCCTTGCCGAACACGGCGCCTCTTTTCATGTCGACGACGCCGCCTTCCCCGAACGACTGCACCATCGAGCCGTTCTTCGCGTTCAGCTCGATGAGGCGGTAGCCGGTGGTGACGTAGATGACGCGCTCGTCGCCCTTGCCGTCGGTCCAGTACGCCACGCCGCGGCCGGAGAGCTGGCGCGGCGCGATGGCGGCGCGGTTGCCCTCGCGGTAGCTGTGCGACCAGATGAGCTCGCCCGTCTTGCCGTCGAGCGCGATCACCGATCGGCGTGTGCCGGCGGTCGTGTAGAGCACGCCTTTGATGGCCAGCGGCGTGCCTTCGAGCTTGTACTCGGGCCTGGTGCCGAGGTTGTCCGTTTTGAACCGCCACGCGACCTCGAGGTCCTTGAAGTTGGTCGTGTTGATCTGGTCCAGCGGAGAGTACCGCGTGCCGTGCATGTCGGCGGTGTAGTGCGTCCAGTCGCCGTTTTTCGTGCTTGGCATGTAGCCCTGGCCCGAGAGCGGCGCGCGGTGCGACGTGGCCGCCAGCAGGCCCAGCACGAAGACGACTGTCGCGGAAGCGAGTGCGACGCGTCGACGCGTGGAAATCATGAATCCTCCCGGAAAGAACGGATTGGACGAAGAGTTCGGCACACTATATATCGATGCGGATTGTCCCGGTCAATTTCGCGTTGGGCAGGCGCAAAGGAGTGCCGTAGAGGTCTACCGAGCCGGAGCAGCGAAAAAGCAGAGGGCCGCTTGCGAGCGGCCCCCTGCGGTTGGCTTACTGACCGGTCGACGTGCGCGTCGCGGACGCCGGCAGCGCGTACGCGATGTACTCGCCCGAATAGTTGCCGCCGCTGACGGCGACGATGATGTACTGACGGCCGTCGTGCATGTAGCTCATCGGCGACCCGCTCTGCGCCGCCGGCATGAACACCGCGCCGACTTCCTTGCCGGTCGTCTTGTCGTACGCGCGCAGCATCGCTCCGCGCGGATGCTCCGGAGTCGTCGTCACGATCGGATCGCCGACGATGACGAGCGTCTTCGTCACGACGACGCCGACGTTGCCGGTCTGCCCGGTCTTCGGGATGTTCATCCCGCGCAGCGCCGGGTTGTTGCGCACCGCGTCCGGCGTGTCGCCGTGTGGCGTCGACCACTCGAGCGTGCCCTTGTCCAGGTTGATGCCGACGACGACGCCGTACGGCGGCTTCAGAATCGGCAGACCCTGGACGATGGTGCCGCCGCCGCCGAAGCCACCCTCGGCGCCGCCACCGCCCGCGCCGCGGCCGCCGCGGCCTTCAGCACCGCGACCGGCTGCAGCTGGAGGAGGAGTGGGAGGCGGCGTGTTCCCGCGTCCCTGCGGCGCGTCCGCCGCGCTGCCTTCGCCACCGCCGAGTATCGGCCGGAACGTCTGGCCGGCCGTGCCCATCACGTAGTCGAGGTCCGAGAACTCTTTCGGCGGCGCGACGAGGCCGAGCGGCGCGAGACAGGCGTTGCATGCGTGCGTGAAGAACCAGTGTGTGTCGGGGTCCGCCGCCGAGCCCGGCCAGTTGACGCCGCCGCTCAGCGTGCCCGACGTCAGCGCCGCGAGCGGCCCTCCGGCTTTGCTGACCACCGCCGGCAGGAATACCGGTCCGAGGCGATAGCGCTTCGCCTGCTCGACCGCCTGCGCGTGGAGCTCCGGCGTGAAGTCGATCAGATCGCTCTCGAGCACGCTGTTGCGGTTGTAGGCCGGCGGTTTGGTCGGGAACGGCTGCGTCGGCGAAGTCTTCTCGCCCGGCACGTCGCTCTGCGGCACCGGACGCTCTTCGATCGGCCATACCGGCTGGCCGGTGATGCGATCGAACACATAGAGCATGCCCTGCTTGGTCGCCTGCGCGACCGCCTTGATCGGCTTGCCGTTCACGTTGATGTCGAGCAGGATCGGCGCCGCCGGCATGTCGTAGTCCCAGATCGGGTGGTGCACGATCTGGTAGTGCCACTTGCGGACGCCGGTCTTGAGGTCGACGCACACGAGCGAATCGCCGAACAGGTTGTTGCCCGGGCGGTGGCCGCCGTAGAGGTCCGACGTCGGATCCTCGACCGGCAGGTAGACGAGACCGGCCTCCTCATCGACGGTAATCTGCGACCAGACGCCGGTGTTGCCGTTGATCGCCCACGATTCCTTTTCCCACGAATCGGCGCCGAATTCGCCCGGATGCGGAATCGTGTTGAAGGTCCAGATCAACTTGCCGTTGCGGACGTCGTACGCGCGCACGAGGCCGTTCGTGTTGTTGTGCGTCTTGACGGTCAGGCCCTCGCGGAACGACGAGCCGACGATGATCATGTCCTTCGCGACGGTCGGTGTGGAGTGCAGCCCGATCTCGCCGGTCTCCAGGTCGATCTGCTCGCCCTTGCCGACGACGGCGCCGACTTTCAGGTCGACGATGCCGTCCTTGCCGAATCCGCGGACGGGGGCGCCGGTGTGCGCGTTCAGCGCGACGAGGTGGTAGCCGGTGGTGACGAACAGGACGCGATCGTCGCCTTTGCCGTCGGTCCAGTAGGAGAGGCCGCGTCCGGAGAGCTGACGCGGTGCCGCCACGGCGCGCGCGCCTTCACGCAGCGAGTACACCCACATCAGCTCGCCGCTGCGCGCGTCGAGCGCGACCACGGATCGGCGCGTGCCGCCGGTCGCGTAGATCATGTCCTTGATCTTCAGCGGCGTCCCCTCGAGCTTGTACTCGGGACGGGTGCCGAGGTTGTCGGTCTTGAACCGCCACGCGACCTCGAGCTGGTTGAAGTTGGACGCGTTGATCTGATCGAGCGGCGTGTAGCGCGTGCCCTTCACGTCTGCCGTGTAGTACGCCCAGTCGCCGTTCTTCGTGGTCGGGAAGCCGGGAGCCTGTCCGTGCAGCAGCGTGGCGACGGAGGCCGCCGCCGCGATCGCCGCAATTCCCAGTGCAGTGCGTTTCATATGCGTTCTGATCTCCTGCGCTCGCCTAAAGGCTCGCGCTCCATGCGCTCGCCGTCCGGAGCGCGAGGCTTCAGCCGAGCGTGTTTCGTTGCATTCTAGCGCTATTGCGCGAGCGCGAGGACCGCATACGCCGTCGCCGCATCGGTCATGAATTTGCCGGGGTCCGATGCCGGATCGCGCTGTTTGTTCAGCGACGCGGTCCACCACATGCCGGTCGCGGCGTCCTGGTGCTGCTCGAGCCACGCGATCGCCTTCGCGACGTGCGGATCTTCGCGCGTGACGCCCGCCTGCCGCGCGGCGTAGACGATGAGGCCGGTCGCGTAGCCGTCGCTCTTGGTTTCGACGGCGCTGCCGTCGACGCGCTTCCAGGGCCCGAGCGACGAAATCGCCCAGCCGCCGTCCGCCTGCTGGCGCTCCTGCAGCGCCGTGAAGATCGCGTGCGCCTTCGGGCCGTCGAGGACACCGCCAATCTTGGCGTTCGCCCAGATGGCCATCACCTTGTTGAACAGGATCTCGTCGTCCACGTGCTTCTGCAGGTACGTGCGAAGCGCGGCGACTCTGTCCTGGACGTCGGCCGACTTCGCGTAGTCGCCGGGCGCCGTGCCGATGGCGACCGCGGCCAGAGACGCGCCGAAGAACGGCGAGTCGTTCGCTTCCCACGGCTCGTAGTGGAAGTTGATCCACGCCCACGTGCCGGAGAGATCGCCGGCCTTGAACTGCAGCGGCCACAGGTTGGCGAATGCCTGCTTCGCATCGTCGGAGAGCGCGGGGTGCGGCAGGCTCGCGTCACGCGTGGCGAGGATGAGCGCGTTCATCACCGCTTCCGTGCCGCGCGATTCCGTCGTCTTGGGGATGCCGCGCGTCTGGTCCGGATAGAACGGCTCGACGTCCTTCCACATCCGCACGCGTTTGACGACGTTGTCGAGCATCTTGCGTTCGGGCGCGGCGAGGTCGGATTCCGCCAGCGGCCCGCGCAGCGCGGGGCGCGCGAGCGCGTACGGCACGGCGGTGTGGCACGACACGCACGCGGTGTCGTGATCGCGCTGCGATCCGCTCCACTGCAGCCACCAGGCCATGCGGCCGTCGAGATACGAGGCGGCCGCCCGCGGATTCCAGGTGTGCGTGGAATCGGCGGCGGCGGCGACGGACGTGAGGAGAACAGCCGCCCAGAGTGCGTGTTTCATGCCGCGGATTTTACCCCAGCGGACGACGTCCGGCGCCGCGCCTGCTCGAGGACCGCCGCAGCCAGGACGAGCTGCAGATGGCTCCGCTGCGGTTTGACGCGGGACGGCCCGACGACCCAGGCGATGACGATCCCGAGGCCGTAGAGCAGGATCATCGGCGCGGCGTAGATCGTCTGGTTCCAGGGGTCGGGCGACGGCGTCAGCACCGCCGCGAGGATGAAGCTGACGAGGATGGCGTACTTGAAATTCCGCCACAGAAAGCGCGCGGTCACCATCTGCATCTTCGCCAGGAAGAACGCCAGCGTCGGGATCTGAAAGACGACGACCATGCCGAGGACCATCATCTTGTACATGTCCCAGGTGTCCTCGACGCGCGGCATGAACTTCATCGCGGGCGAGTGGAACCGCGCCAGGAACGCGACGGTTGCGGGGAACATCACGTAGTGCGTGAACGCCGCGCCGCCGACGGCGCCGAGCGTCGTCAGGACCACGAACGGGACGGCGAAGCGCTTCTCGTTCGCGTAAAGGGCCGGCGCGATGAAGCGCCACACCTGGTACGTGACGAACGGCGCGGCCAGGATGACCCCGCCGATGAACGCGACGTCCAGATAGAAGGAGAAGCCCTCGCCGATTTTCGTCAGGATGATCGGATCGCCCGGCGGAAGCGCCTTGAGCGTCGGCGCAAGCACGAAGTCGCCGAGGCGGTCGGCGACAGTGAAGGCGACGACCATGCCTGCGGCGACGGCGATGCACGACCGGATCAGTCGGATCCGCAGCTCGTCGAGGTGATCGAGAAAACCCATGGATCGGTCTTCGGCCATGGCCCCGGATTGTAGCCGTATACTCGATAGTTGGCAGCCCCGAAGGGCGGCCTATACGAGGGATTGATGGCTCGCCGCGGCATTGTCATTCTCTTCACCGTTCTCGGCATCGCGGTCTTCATCTCGTTCGCCGGCTTCCTCGCGCTGTATTTCCT
>DASQHH010000581.1:0-4344 GCA_035632195.1 Vicinamibacterales bacterium | reverse complement strand
AGCGACACGGGCGGCTTCCGGGTGCGGTGGACGACGACGAATGAGTCGAAGCCGGGCGCCGGCGCGCTGAAGGTGGACTTCCGAAGCGGCGACAGCGGACGGGTGATCATGGAGGCCGTCGACGCGCGCGGCGTCGGCACGGACACCGTCGAGGTCGCTGACAACGTACGCTGGTACTATCTGACCGTCGAATCGGCCAACGTGGATTGGAGCGTCAGCGTCGACGAGCGTTTGCGCGGGCAGGCGCGGTAGAATAAGGAGCGGAGGCGGGATGGCCAGAGCGCAACTCAGTCAGCAGAAGCGCGCGCGCGAGCGCGCGAAGCAGGAAAAGCGCCAGCTCAAGGCCGAGCGCCGTCAGTCGGCCAAGACCGAGAAGCAGAACAAATCCGCCAATCCGGGCGAGGAAGATCCGGACATCGCCGGCATCGTTCCCGGTCCACAACCCTCGCCCTGGGAAGACGTCGAATAAACCGCCGCGGTCTCGCGTTTCGGGCGCTTCGCCGCGGTCTGGCCAGGCGCTGTCCCCACTGCGGCGTCGGTCCCCTCTTTTCAGGCTGGGCGCACCATCTCGAGCGCTGCTCGCACTGCGGCCTCGTCTACGAACGCAATCCCGGCGACACGTGGGCCTTCACGGTCATCGGCGATCGCCTGCCCGTCGCGGCTATCATCATCCTGCTCTACTTCGGGTTCGGCCGGTCGCACCATCTGGTTGGATATGCGGTGATGGTGCTCCTCGGCGCGGCGCTCGTCTGGACGGCGCCGAACCGTTGGGGCGCCGGCATCGCGCTGCACTATCTGTCGCGCGCCTTCTGGCCGGATCCGTCGGATCCGATTCCGCCTCAGGCTTCTGATACGTAATAGAATTTGCGCGTGCGGTTCACCTGCATTGCGCTGGCTGTGGCCTGCGCCGCGTGCGGCAAACCGGAGCCGAAGAGCCCGCTCGTCGGCGCAAAGACGACGATGGTGACGGCCTGGGTCGTGCCGCAGAATCCTCTGGACGGCGCGACCGCGGCGGGCGCAGGCGACAAGCGCATGTCGGACCAGGTGCGCCTGGGATTCCGGCTCTTCACCGACACACCGCATCTGGCGCCGCGCTACACGGGCGGCACCCTGTCGTGTTCGAACTGCCATCTCAATGCGGGCCAGCGCGACCGGGCCCTTCCGCTGGTGGGCGTCGCCGGCATGTTCCCGGAATACAACACCCGCGCCGCCCGTTTCATCACGCTTGCGGATCGCGTCGTCGACTGCTTCATGCGGAGCGAGAATGCGCCCGGCGCAGCGCACGATGGGCAATCGGGAGCAGACGAGAGCACGTATCCGACGCCGGCGTCCAAGGAAGTCGTCGCGCTGGCGGCGTACATCACGTGGCTGTCGCGCGGACAGGCGGTCGGCACCAACCCTGGCTGGCGCGGTCACAACGCGATTCCGTCCGACAAATTGCTCCCCGTGGCGAAGCTGGATGCACAGCGCGGCGAGGGTATCTTCAGGGAACGGTGCACGTCGTGCCACGGCGCCGACGGACAGGGCGTGCAGATCGGCGACAAGAAGGCCGGCCCGCTGTGGGGTCCGAATTCGTGGAACGACGGCGCGGGCGCGTCCCGCGTCTACACGCTGGCCGGCATCATCCGCTACACGATGCCGTACCTCGATCCCGGCGGCCTGACCGACGAAGACGCGCAGCACGTCGCCGCGTTCATCACGTCGCAGCAGCGCCCGGCGTATCCGTTCAAGGATCGCGACTACGTCGGCGGAAAGATTCCGGTGGACGCGGTCTACTACCGCGCTACTCGGCCCGCATCACCGTCTCAATGACTCGGTCGAGCTTGGTGACCGTCAGCAGCTCGCGCAGGCGTTTCGGCGGATTGAGGAGGCTCACGGTAGCGCCGCGCTTCACGGCCGAAACGTGCGTCTGGACGATGGCTGCGAGCAGCAGACTGTCGATGTGCGCGATGCGGGTGACGTCGAGAAAGATGGTGCGGTAGCCCTGCTCGAGCAGCGAGCGGACGCCGCGGATCAGGAACGCCGGCGGCTCGAGGTCGTCGTTATTGCCGGATCCAGCCGGCTCCACGGTGACGACGATTGGGCGATCGGTATCAGCCACAGCCCACGCGCTCGTCGGGATTATACTGGCGCCGGATGGCGGCCCGCAGGCTTCTCGGCTGCATCACCGCGGCGGCGCTGCTGGCGTCGGTCGCGGTCGCGCCCACCGGCGCGGCGCCGCAGCGACGCGGCGGACGTTTCGGTTATTACCGCCTGCCGCCCAATCCTCCCTACGACGGCGCGTTCATGTTCTGCCGGATCATGTTCGACAACGCGATGAACGGCGACGGGGCCGGCTGGATCGTCGACTACCCGCGCGCGGACGAAAACCTCAGCTACCGCTTCTCGGAGCTGACCGTGACGCCGGTCAGCCGCGATGGAGCCGGAAACTTCAACCACACGGTGTATCGCTTCACCGATGCCGCGATCGACCACTGTCCGTTTCTGATGCTGACGGAGCCCGGCGGCGCGTATCTCAGCCACGAAGAAGCAGCGCACCTGCGCGACTACCTGCTGCACGGCGGTTTCCTGTGGGCCGACGACTTCTGGGGCGACTACGCGTTCGAGCACTGGATGAACGAAATCCGCAAGGCGCTTCCCTCTTCCGAGTTTCCACTGACAGATCTCCCGATCGATCATCCGATCTTCCACGTGCTGTACGACGTGAAGGCCTTTCCGCAGATTCCAGGAATCGCGTACTTCCTCGGCACCGGCGGGAGGACGTCCGAACGCGGCGCCGCGAGCGCGGTGCCCCACGCGCGCGCCATCAGCGACCGAGACGGCCGCATCCTGATTTTCATGTCGCACAACACCGACTTCGGGGATGCGTTCGAACGGGAAGGCGAGGACCAGAGCTACTTCGACCACTTCGCGGCGGCGGGCTACGCGGTCGGCGTCAACGTCCTCTTGTACTCGATGACGCACTGAACCTGCGCGCGACGCCCGTCCGCTGATTCGTCAGAACAAACGACCCGTCCGCAGCCGCCTCGACTTTGATCCAGTACGCCGCCGTCTCGTCGAGATTCGCGATGCGGTCGTCCGCGGCGTTCCGCGCGCCGGCGTCGGTCGAGCGATGCAGCTGCCACCAGTCGACGTTCATGTCGCGGAGTGTGGCGAACAGCTCGGGGACGCCGCCCTTCGCGGCGCCGTTGTTGCTAATGGCGGCACGCGGCTTCCAGGCGGCGACGGTAGCGCGGTCCGCCGCATCCGGGCCGCCGTGATGGGCGACGAGGTACACGTCGACCGGACCAATCAGGTTCGTGGGGCACGCCAGGGCATGAAGCGGCTCGCCGCTGAGGTCGCCGACGTCGAGGAACCGGAACCGGCCGAACTGGACCAGCACGCCGGTCGATCGCGGATTCTCGATCTTCTCCTGCGCCGGCAGTGACGCGGCTGACGTGCACGCGAGGTTAGGCGCTCCGGCGCCGGGCAGCGGCGCGGTCAGCGTCGCGCCCGCCGAGCTGACGACGGTCACGCTGGCCCCGCCAGGATTGCCCAGCGGCAGCCGATCCCCCGGCTTCGGAACGACGTGCCGTCTTTTGGCGCGTACCTCGGCATACCGGCGAAACAGATCCAGCGTGCCGCCGACGGCCTCGCCTTCAGCCGGAACGGTGTCGTGGTCGATGAACGTGCCGATCGGCATCAACTGCGACAGCTCGACGACGCCGCCGTCGTGATCGCCGTGGAAATGCGTGATCAGCAGGTAGTCGATGCGTGAGAGGCCGGCGTCCCGAGCGGCCCGCACAATCCGGTTCGCATCGCGCGCCTTCGCCGGGTCGCCCGGGATCGCCTGGAACCCGCCGCCATCGGGAAAGCCTGCGTCGATGAGCAGCGATTCGCCGGACGGCGTCACGACGAGCGTCGACTGCCCGCCTTCGACGTCGATGAAATAGATCGACAACGCTTTCGGCGCCGCGGCCACGGCCCCTGCGGCAACGACGCCCCCGGCGGCAACAACGGCCGCGAGGACTCTCAGCGCGCTTTGCATTCGAAGTTCGCGGCGTCGTTCGTGTCGCCGCTCCCCTTGTAGACGGCCACCCGCGGGTACGCGCAGAGCGGCCTCGTCCGGTCGATCGTGCCAGGCGCGCCGCTGGTCGCGTGCGAGGCAATCATCTGCGACGGTGCGACGCCGTGCTCGACCCACTGCTCCATCGGCGTGAGCGCGTCGATGGCATTCGGCCCCGGCCCGCCTCCGCAGTGCATCATCCCCGGCGCCATGAACAGCCGCATGAACCGATCGGTCTCGGCCGCGCCCATCGTCTGCCTGACCTTCTCGTAATAGTCGATGCTGTTCTGCGGCGAAAT
>DASQHH010000580.1:0-2968 GCA_035632195.1 Vicinamibacterales bacterium | reverse complement strand
GCCGGGGCCCCCTGGTTGTTGGTTTCCGCTTTTACGCGGGCTTCGTCATTCGTGCGATCAGTTTCCACAGCTCGTTCAGTCCTTCGCCGGTGTCGGCCGAGACGGCCGCGACCGGATGTTCAAACACGGATTCGAGTTCGACCAGCGCGCGCATCCGTTTGGCGCGCGCCAGTTTGTCGATCTTCGTCGCGACGATTTCCCGCGTCGCGATCGACTCCTGCATCCACTTCCACGCCGCGCAGTCCGACTCGAGGCCTGGATGCCGCGCGTCCACGATCAGCAGCGCGCTGAGTGGGGCTGGCCGCCCTTCCCCCCTCTCTCCGAACACCGATGCCGTCAGCGCTTCGAACTCCCGCGCCGACTTCGCGCCGCCTCGCGCGTAGCCGTATCCGGGCAGATCCACGAGGTAGAACGGCCGGGCGCCTTCGCGTGCCACTCGGTACAGATTCGCGAGCCGCGTCATGCCGGGCGCCGCGCTCGTGCGCGCCAGGCGCTGGCGAACCAGCGCGTTGATCAGGCTCGATTTGCCGACGTTCGAACGTCCGACCAGCGCCACGCGCGGGAGGCCGTCATCCGGCAAATCCCGCACGCATGCCGCGCTGCGGACGAAGCTGGCTTCGATTCTCAGTGAGTAATGGTGTCGTCCGTGATGGCATCGACCGGTTCAGGCTGCGCCGGAGCCGGCACCCGGCCGGCGAGCGAGTCGGTCAACGCGATTTTCAGGACCTCGTCCATCGTCTGGACCATGTAGACGTTCAACGAATCCAGCACGTTCTTTGGAATGTCGGCGAGATCCTTCTCGTTGTCCTTCGGCAGGACGAGGTTCTTGATGCTCGCGCGGTGCGCCGCGAGCACTTTTTCCTTCACGCCGCCGATGGGCAGCACCTTGCCGCGCAGCGTAATCTCGCCCGTCATCGCGACGTCTTTTCGAACCGGCACGCGCGCCAGCGCGGAGACGAGCGCGGTCGCGAGCGTGATGCCGGCCGACGGGCCGTCCTTCGGGATGGCGCCTTCGGGCACGTGGACGTGGACGTCGGTGCGCTTGTTGAAGTCCTTTTCGATGCCGAATTCCTCGGCCTTCGAACGCACGTAGCTCATCGCCGCCTGCGCCGACTCCTGCATCACGTCGCCGAGCTTGCCGGTCAGCGTCAGGTGACCCTTGCCCGGCATCAGCGTCGCTTCGGTCACGAGAATCTCGCCGCCGACCTCGGTCCAGGCGAGTCCGGTCGCGATGCCGATTTCGTTCGTCTCCTCGGCCATCGTGTTGCGGAACCGCGGCACGCCGAGGTGCTGCGTGACCCGCTCCGGCGTGATCTCTTCGCTGAAGCCCTTGCCCTCGACGACCACTTTGCGGGCGACCTTGCGGCAAATCGACGAGAGCTCGCGCTCCAGATTGCGGACGCCGGCCTCGCGCGTATACCGGTTGATGACCGTCTGGATGGCTTCGTCGGTGAAGGTGATGTTCTCCTTCGTGAGGCCGGTGCCCTCGACCGCCTTCGGTGCGAGGAACTTCTTCGCGATCTCGATCTTCTCGAGCTCGGTGTAGCCCGCCAGCTGCAGGACTTCCATGCGATCGCGCAGCGCCTGCGGAATCGTGTGGAGGACGTTCGCCGTGCAGATGAACATCACGTGCGACAGGTCGTACTCGACGTCGAGATAGTGATCGAGGAACGTGTGGTTCTGCTCCGGATCCAGCACTTCTAGGAGCGCGGCCGACGGGTCGCCGCGGAAGTCCATCGACATCTTGTCGACTTCATCCAGGAGGAACACCGGATTCATGGTTCCGGCCTTTTTCATCATCTGGATGACCTGGCCGGGGAACGCGCCGATGTAGGTGCGGCGGTGTCCGCGGATTTCCGCTTCGTCGCGCACGCCGCCGAGCGACAGCCGCACGAACTGCCGGTTCATCGCGCGCGCGATCGACTTGGCGAGTGATGTCTTGCCGACTCCGGGAGGCCCGGAGAAGGTGAGGATGGTCGCCTTCGGCTTCTTGACCAGCGCGCGTACGGCGAGGAATTCAAGGATGCGCTCCTTGATCTTCTCCAGCCCGTAATGGTCTTCGTTCAGGATCTCCTCGGCGCGCTTCAGGTCGCGGCTCTCGCGGCTCTTCTTGTGCCAGGGCACGGCGATGAGCCAGTCGAGATAGTTGCGCGACACGGTGGCTTCCGCGGACATCGGCGGCATCGCTTCCAGGCGCTTGAGCTCCTGGATGGCCTTCTCCTCGACGTCCTTCGGCATCTTCGCCGTTTCGATCTTCTTCTTCAGTTCGTCGACTTCGTTGCCCTTCTCGTCCTTGCGGCCCAGTTCCTTCTGGATCGCCTTCATCTTCTCGTTGAGGTAGTACTCCTTCTGCGCCTTCTCCATCTGCTTCTTGACGCGAGACTGGATGCGGCGATCGACCTGGAGCTTGTCGACCTCGATTTCGAGGATGCCGGCGATGCGATTGAGCCGCTCGACGGGCGAGATGATTTCGAGCAGGTTCTGCTTCTCGTCGACGCCGACCAGCAGGTGGGCGGCGATCGTGTCGGCGAGCTTGCCCGGATCGTCCACGCGAACCGCGGCGATCATCGCGTCGTAGTGCAGATTGTTCGACAGTTTCACGTACTGCTCGAACAGCGACACGACGCGGCTCATCGTCTGCTCGGTGGCGGCGGACTGCTCGCGCTGCTTCGGCAGCACCTTGACGACGACGCGGTAGAAGCCTTTGTCTTCCTTCCACTCGACGGCGCGCGCGCGATCCACGCCTTCGACCAGCACCTTGATGTTGCCGTCGGGCAGCTTGAGGCTCTGGACCACGTTGGCCACGCAGCCCATCGTGTAGATGTCCTCGGGGCGCGGGTCGTCGACCGACGCGTCGTGCTGCGCCGCGATAAAGATGCGCTTGTCCTTGAGCAGCGCGTGCTCGAGCGCGCGCGTGGAACTGGGCCGTCCGATGACGAACGGCATCATCATGTGCGGGAAAACGACG
>DASQHH010000579.1:0-4040 GCA_035632195.1 Vicinamibacterales bacterium | reverse complement strand
TCTGGAGGCCGATCGTCCCAGTCGCGCCGGCGAGATTGCGGCCGTCCCTACCGTACCGGTCGGTGCCGATGAAGCGATATCCCGCGCCGAACGTGAGGTGCACGTTGCGTCCGAGTCGCAGCAGCACATTCCCCTCCGGTTCGGCGACGAAGAACTGCTGGCGCACCCTCGCCTGGATGGTCTGCGTAGTGAGGGTGACCGGCCCCGCCGTCCCGCGCGGCGGAAACACCGGCACCAACTCGCTGAAGGACTCCAGCGTTGTCGCTTCACCGCCGCCGAGGAGCGTCTTCAGGCTGAACCCAACCGGCTGGTCGGCGCCGTTCAGCCACTGGAACACGAACCCGCCGTACGTCATCCCACGATTGCTGTTCTGATTGGTGAGCGTGTAGACGCCGGCGCCAAACAGGAAGTTCTCGTCCGCGACCCATCCACCGTACGCGCCCGCGAGCCACGACGTCGTGTGATCGACGCGTGTGATTTTCACGTCCGGTGCAATCAGCCAGCCGCTGTGAAGCTGCTCGACCGTCATCGGCCCCGAGGTCGTTCCCTGCGGCCGCTGCTCGTCCACGGCGTCGTCTGCTTGTTGCGCCACCGCTGTGAGCGGCGCAATCGCCGCGACCAGCGCGGCGATCACTACGTGACGCTTACTGATCATGCTGAGTTCGCAGGCTCACGTTCAGCGGCGTCGTCTCGCCGCGACGGACCTGGACCTCCGTCACATACCCGATGTAGCCCGCCTTGCGGATCTCGACCGAATGCTTGCCGTCGGCAACGTCGACCACCAGGCGGTCGCTGGTCGCGGGTCCGCGCCAGACCTGCCCGTCAATCAGAATCTCGGCGTCGGCCGGCTGCACGCGGATCGAGAGGGTGCCGTAAGCCTCCGCACCGTTCTGTGCGGGCGCATTCTGAGGTGGCGGCGGAGGCATGCGCATCGGCGGACCGACCCGAACCGGCGGCATCGGCCGCGGCTGGCCCGGCTGCGGCGGCGCACCGGGCTGCGGCGGATATTCCTGCCCGGGCTGCCCGGCCTGGCCGGGTGGCGGAGGTGGCGGCATCGGCCTCGGCTCCTGCGATTCGTTCGCGCCGAGCCGTTCCATCGTGTACTTGATACGGAACGTCTTGTCCGGCTCCAGATAGACCCGCTGCGTCGTCGTGCGATAGCCGTCGAGGTACAAGAGAATCTCGTGCTCGCCCGGCGGCACGCGCAGCCGCTGGAAGACTCCATCGAAGTCGTCGACGATGCCGGCGTAGTAGCCGTCGACGTACACCTCCGCCTCTTTCGGCTTCACTTCGAGACGGACGGAGGCGCCGGGATCGATGGCGCGGCGGAATGGATACGGATAGGGATACGGATACGGTCCCCACTGAGCGTCAGCTAAGCCCCACCACGGATCGAACAGGAACGGGTCGTAGACGCCGACGTACACGTGCGGCACGTGGAAACGGCCGGCGACGATGACCTGTGCGCTGGCCGAGCCCGCCCAGGCCACCGACGCGGCGGCGAGCGCGCATATATAGATGATGCGTTTTAGAAGAGCCACGGAAAACCTCGCAGGCAGGAATCTCGCACGTACACACCTGAGCAATGGCGATGCCACTACCGTGTTTCGGTCAGTGCCGCCGTATCTTTAAGAAAAAGAGTAACTTGCGAGGGGCGGCGGATACCGTTGGACAGGCCGTCCGGCGGCTGAATCGTCGTCGCCGCGAGACAGCGATGTCTGGCGCCGTGGACAGTCCGCGTCTTCTCAGTCGTCCTTCTTGATCTGCTTGATCAGCTCGTCGCGGACGCCTGTCGCCTTGTCGGCGTCGATCCGACAGGTGCCCGCGGCCTCGTGGCCGCCGCCGCCGTCCTTGAGACACACGCGCCGATGTTGGTTTTCGACCTCCGATTCAGGATCGACTTGCCGATCGCGAACACGACGTTCTGGTTCACGCGGCCTCACATCACGTGCAATCGAGATGTTCGTCTCGGGGAAGAGCGCATAGAGGACGAATCGGTCGTCGCGTAGATCGTTTCCTCGTGTCTCAAGTCGATCTCGACGAGGTTGCCGTGGACCGTGGCGCATTTCTTCAGCTGCGCCTTCGCCGGCTCCTGGTCGAACGCCATGTGCGCGTTCGGCGAGTACGGCACGTTGGTCGTGATGTCGCTCGGCATGATCTGGACCTTGCCGTCCTGCACGTCCTTCGGATGCACGAAGAGGATGTCGTTGATGACGCCCTTTCGCTTCAGAAGCGCGGCGGAGGCGACGCCGTCGAAATTGCTGCGCGTGACGCCGGTACTGGTCAGCCATGGGTGCTCCGCCTGCTCGGAAGGGCCGATTATGCCTCATCGAAAAGCCCTGCAAGAACGCTCCGGATAGCCCTTGACGAAGATGCGCGGGCAGCGTAGCGTCCTCGCGACACATCATGACACTGCGCGAACTCGGCATGGATCGGCGGATTGCCCGGCGCGATTTCCTGAACGGCGTCGCGGTCGCGGTCACGGGCGCCATCGCAAGCCGCGTGATCGGCTCGCCGCCCCTCGCAGCGCAGGCGCGCGTGTATCCGCCAGCGCTCACCGGACTGCGCGGCAACTATCCGGACGCGGTCGCGCCATTCGCGGCGATGGAGCGCGGCGTCTATCGACAGTTCCCGACTCCTGACGTCGATACGCGCGAGGACTACGACCTCGTGATCGTCGGCGCCGGCATCTCCGGACTCGCGGCCGCGTACTTCTGGCGCCGGGCGCTCGGTCCAGGCGAACGCGTGCTGATTCTCGACAATCACGACGACTTCGGCGGTCATGCGAAACGGAACGAATTCCAGTACAACGGGCGCACGTTCATCGGCTACGGTGGTACGCAGAGCATCGCGACGCCGTTCCCGTACAGCTACACCGCCAAGCGCCTCGTGGAGGAGCTCGGCATCCAGGTCGATCGCAACGGCGAGTTTGCGGCGCGCGACGCGTTCGCGAAGCTCAGTCTCGGTCCGGCGATCTTCTTCGACAAGGAGCATTTCGGCGAGGACCGGCTCGTGCCGGGCAACGGCCGAATTCCGTGGCCGGAGTTCTTCGCCAAGGCGCCCCTCTCGGACGCCGCGCGCAAGGATCTGATCCGGATCTACGGCAAGAACCCTGACTATCTCGCCGGGCTCAGCGCCGACGAAAAGATGGCGCGCCTCGCGAAGATCAGCTGGCAGGACTATCTGCTGCAGATCGCGAAGATGAGCCCCGACGCGCTCCCGTTTTTTCTCGGCCAGGGCGGCCGCAACAACAAGCGCGTCGACACGACGCCGGCGCTCGAAGCGGCGCGGCGCGGGTCGGTCGGTTTCAACGGGCTGGGCCTGGTCTTCGAGGAGGAATTCCGCGAGAGCTCGTACACGTTCCATTTCCCGGACGGCAACGCATCCATCGCGCGTCTGCTGATCAATCGCCTCGTGCCACAGGCCATCGCCGGGACACAGACGATGGAGACGATCGTTCAGGCGCCGATCGACTACGAGCGGCTCGACGATCCGAAGTCGCCGGTCCGCGTGCGGCTCGGCAGCCCTGTCGTCCGCGTTCAGCACGACGGCTCCCCCGATCGGTCGGCGTCTGTGCGCGTCGCGTACCTGCGCGAGGGGCGCGTGCACGCCGTCCGCGCCAAGCGTTGCATCCTCGCCTGCTACAACGCGCTGATTCCGGCGCTCGCGCCGGAGCTGCCCGCAAAACAGAAAGACGCGCTCGCGTACCCGGCCAAAGTGCCGATGATGTACAACAACATCCTCCTCCGACGGTGGACGGCCTTCGCCAGGCTCGGCGTCTCCAACATCAGCGCGCCGGGGATGTATCACACGAGTGCCGGTCTCGACCCGGGTACGACCATCGGCGGCTATCGCGGCGTGACGACGCCCGAGGAGCCGATTATCGTGCGCATGGTGCGCAACCCGAACAAGCCGGGTCTGCCGCGCCGCGAGCAGAACCGTGCCGGCCAGCACGAACTGCTCTCGATGACGTTCCAGCAGTTCGAGCTCGAGATCCGTCGTCAACTCGCGCGCATGCTCGGTCCCGGCGGCTTCGATCC
>DASQHH010000578.1:0-2352 GCA_035632195.1 Vicinamibacterales bacterium | reverse complement strand
CGCAACCGGGGCGGGGCGCGCGACGGCCGCCCGTGCCGTCCGCTGCGCCGCGACGGCATCCCCATTCCGCTCCTCGAGATTCTGGCGGACGAGACGTCGCTCTTCATCATGTGCGTATTCCGGCGGGAGGTCGTGGAGGCGGTCGGCGGGTTCGACCCGGCGTTCCTGACGAACGAGGAATATGAGATGTGGATCCGCGCGGCGATCGCCGGGTTCACGTTTACGCGCCATACGCGGCCGCTCGGCTGGTACTGCTGCGGCCGCGCCGACAGCCTGTCCGCGAGCGACACACGCATGCTGGGCGGCATCCTGCGTGTGCTGGCGCGCACGCGGCCGCTGCTCGCCGCCGATTCGCCCGAACGCGCGGTGCTCGATCGGCAGGTCGAACGCTTCGAGGCCGAACTCCGCGCCGCGGAGCGGCGGCAGCGGTTGCTGTCTTCTCCATCGATTGCGAAGGCCTATGCGCTGGTTACGGGAACTGCTCACGCGCGCTGATCGGGCGATCGCCCGGCTGACCGGTCGGCGGCGCGTCCTCATCGACGCGCGAACGCCGATGAACTTCGCCGTCCTCGCGCCGATCTTCGAGCGGCTCCAGCGCGATCCGCGCGTCCACTGCATCTTCACGGCGGCCGATCCCGCGAAGTGCGCGGAGACTGCTGCGGCCGTCGGCGTGCGGGGGCGCATCCACCCCCGCTCCGCGATGCGGTGGCGGCGGCTCGACGCCGCGCTCAGCGCCGATCCGTGGGACCCGGTCGTGCTGCGCCGCTGCCTCGCGCGGATCAACTTCTTTCACGGCGTTGCGGGCAAGTACGACCTCGATTCGCCGGGGCACCTGCCGATCGATTTCGGCCAGTACGATCGCGTCTGTTTCGTGAACGCGGATCGGATGCGCCGCTACCTCGCGGCCGGCGTCGTGTCGCGCGAGTCCGCGGTGCTGGCGGGCTATCCCAAGATGGACGCCCTGGCCAACGGACGCTACGACGCCGCGGCCGTGCACGCCAGACTCCAGCTCGAGATGCACCGCCGCACGGCGATCTACGCACCGACCTGGTCGACGGCGTCGTCGCTGCACATTGCCGGCGAGGCGATCGTCGAGAACCTGATCGCATCGGGGTTCAACGTGATCATCAAGCTGCACGATCGATCGCTCGACACGACCGAACCGAAGTTCAGCGGCGGCATCGACTGGCGCGCGCGGTTCGCCCGTCTCCATCAGCCGGGCCGCGTGGCCTTCGTCGAGGCGGCCGACGCCTCGCCGCTCCTGGCCGCGAGCGACGTCATGGTCACCGATCACAGCTCGATCGGGTTCGAGTTCTGCCTGCTCGATCGCCCGCTGATCGTCTTCGACGCTCCCGATCTGCCGCGCGTGGCGAGGATCAATCCAGAAAAGGTGGCGCAGCTGCGCGGCGCCGCACGCGTCGTCGCCACGGCCGCGGACGTCGGGCCCGCGGCGATCGAAGAATTGGCGAACGCGGGCCGGCTCGCGGAGGCCCGGCGCGCCATCGTTCACGAGCTCTTCTACGAACCGGGCACGGCCACGGAGCGCGCCCTTTCCGTCGTGTACGAGCGGCTCGCCCTCCCCCGGCCGCTCCTGCAAGTCGGCGCTCGCATGCCCGCCGACGCCGCGAGTCTCACATGATGAAGTTCTCCGTCGTCATCGCGACGTATAAACGCGCCGGCAGTCTCGGCGACACACTCCGCAGCCTTGCCGGCCTGCAACCCGGGGCGCCGTGGGAAGTCGTTGTGGTCGACAACAACTCGCCCGACGGGACGCGTGGGGTCGTCGAGTCGATGATTCCGTCGTTTCCGGCACCGCTGATTTATGCATTCGAGCGCGAGCAGGGACGCAGCGCTGCGCTCAACCGTGGATTCGCGATCGCGCGCGGCGAAATCGTCGTCACGACCGATGACGACGTGCGGGTACAGCCGGACTGGCTGAACCGCATCGCCGATGGCCTCGACGCGCAGCACTGTGATTACGTGGGCGGACGCGTTCTGCCGATCTGGGAAGGGCCGCGGCCTGCGTGGCTGCCCGAGCGCAACGGCCAGCTGTGGGCAGTCATCGCGCTGCTCGACTACGGCACCGCGCCGATCCGCCTCGGCGCCCGCGTGCCGCTCGGCGTCAACATGGCCATGCGTCGATCGGCGGTCGAACGTGCCGGCGGGTTCGATCGGCGAATCGGCCGGAAAGCAGGGACACTGCTCGGGCAGGAGGTCCGCGAGTGGTGCCTGCGGGCGGCGGCAGCCGGGCTGTCCGGGTACTACATCCCGGAGATGACCGTCCAACATCTGATTCCGCGCGATCGACTCACGAAGGCGTACTTCCGCCGCTGGTTCTTCTGGCGCGGCATC
>DASQHH010000577.1:0-3139 GCA_035632195.1 Vicinamibacterales bacterium | reverse complement strand
AAACGTCCGGCGCCGACGGATCCTGGGCGGCAATACTGTCCATCTTGGCGGCTTCGAGGGCTGACACGAGCTGCTTGGCGAGCGACGCGGACTTCGAGTCCTGAGCGAAGGCGGTGGAGGCGGCCGAAGCGAGCAGTGCGGCGGTGAGCAGACCTGAACCGAGTCGCGGCATGTGGCCCTCCCGGGGTCAGCGGTACGGCGCCTTTTTACACCGCGAAGGACCGGTTATACAAGTCCGGCCGAGCCCGTTCTTCAGATAAAAAGAGCGTCTTCGTCGTCGCCGCGTCCCTGGCGGGAGCGATTCTGCCTCAGCTCGCGAAAGGCCTCGAATGCCGCCTTGAATGCGGAGATGAGCGCGCGGCCCTGCCGGGCGGGGGCCGCGATCGAAGACTCGAGGCTGGCCATCGCCTGTTCGATCTTGACGGCGATGTCGCCGAAAACTCTGTCCGCGCGCTCGACCTGGAGCGTGGCCAGGGAGGCGGCGCGGGCGGCATCGCGCCCGATCGCGTTCACCGACTCGAGAATCGGGCGGACGTCGTGCTCGACGCGATCGGCGAGCCGTTCGAGCCGGCGCACTGCGGCCGTCGCCGCGACCATGACGCCTATCTGCGCGATGGCGATCGCGAGCGTGGCGACGGCGATCACGCCGAGGAAGACTTCACTCCACCCGCTCACGCGTTCTCCCGGGACCGCGCAGCCTGGTACGCGTCGCGTCCGCGCTCGATCGCGGTGGTCAGCGTCTCGCGGCCCTGATTGAGCATGTCGCGCCCCTTCGCTGCGGCATCCGCGGCGCGTGCGCGTCCTTCGCGCGCTTTTTCGCCGAGATACTCGCGCGTCTCCTTGCCGGACGCCGGCGCGTAGAGCAGCGCAACCGCCGCCCCGCTGACCGCGCCGAGGATGAACGCCAGAAGAATGCTGCCCGCGCCTGCGCCTTCGTCTCGTGCCATTAGAAGATGCTCACTTTCACGTTGAGATATTTCCGCGGGTCCTGCCTGATCGCCGCGAGCAACCCTCGAAACTCGTCCACGCTCTTGTTCATGTTCTCATATAACTGCTTGTCTTTCAGCAACTGCCCCATCGTTCCCTCACCGTCGTTCAGCCGGGTCACGAGATCATCGAGATGGTTGGCGACGCCAGTTAGCTTGTCATACAGCTCGCGGTCGGTCACGAGACGGCCGATTGTCCGGTCGCCGTTGTTGATTCTGTCGGTGAGCGTCTTCAGGTTCTCGGTAGCTCCGTTCAAAGAATTCGCGAAGGCTTCGTCCTTCAGCAACTTGCCGAGACTGCCCTCGCCAGCGTTGATGCGGCGTGTCATCTCCTCGACGTTCGTGAGCGACGCTTCGAGCGCGTTGGCCGCCTTCGGATCGTTAATGAGCCTCCCGAGCGTGCCGCGGCCCCTCCGGACGCTGTCCGTCAGTTCGTTCGCAGACACCACGAAAGCCTGCAGTTCCGTGTAGAGGCGGTCGTCGGTCATGAGCTTTCCCGCCGTCCCGCGGCCTGCGCGCAGATCCTTGACGAGGCCGGTGATCTGCTCGATGCCCTCGTTCGCCGTGTCCGTGACGTCCGAGATGTTCGACGGGGCCTTCGCGGCGGGCACGTAACCCCAGTCGGGAATCGGCGTGCCGCTCGTCGACGGACTGATGTCGACCGTGCCCTCTCCGAGGAGCGACACCGAGCCGAGGCGCGCGACCGACCCGGTCGTGATCTGCGGCCGGACGTCCTTGTTGACCTGAAAACTGACGTCGATCTGCTCGCCGGCGAATTCGACGGCCTTGACGCTGCCGATTTCCTTCCCGGCCAGACGCACGGGCGATCCCGGCGCCAACCCCGCGACGTTGCTGAATCGCGTCTTGAGCCAGTAGCGCTGCCAGAAGAAACCGCTGTTGCCGGTCAGCGTGAAGACGAGCGTTGCCGCGATGACGATCGCGACGATCGTCAACACGCCGATTTTCAGTTCCGACCACGCGAGTGAACGTGTTCTGGGCATGATGTACAGCTCTCAGCTTTCGGCTTTCAGCTCAAAAACTCCCGCAAATACGGATCGGTCGATCGGCGCAGGGCGTCGGCGTCGCCTTCGAAGCAGATGAGCCCGTCGCGCAGCATGATGAACTCGGCTTCGCGCTCCTTCGCCGGCGTCGCGGGTGCGATCACCGCGGTCCCGTCCGCGTTCCGCACCGCCATGTGCGTCGCCACATAGAACGCGTCGCGCAGCTGGTGCGTTACGACGATCGAACTGACGCCCTCGAGGTCCCGGAGCTTGATGATCTCGTCGTCCACGGTCGTCGCTGTGATCGGATCCAGCCCCGTCGTCGCCTCGTCGTACAGCAGAATCCGCGGCTTGAATGCCATTGCGCGCGCAATCGCGACGCGGCGCCGCTGTCCACCCGACAGCTCCGACGGCATCTTGTCGATGTGCTCGCTGAGGCCGATGAAGCCGAGGACCTCCTCCACGCGCCGGTCGACGTCCTCGAGCGGCATGTCGGTTTCTTCGTACAGTTTGTAACCGACGTTCTCGCGGACGGTCAGCGAATCGAACAGTGCGCCTTCCTGGAAGATCATGCCGAGGTCCGCGCGGACGGGCATCATCTCCCTTTCCGTCAGCTGGTCGACCCGCTGGCCGTTCACCCAGACGACCCCGGCGTCCGAGCGCAAGAGCCCGGTGATGATCTTCAGCGTCGTCGATTTACCCGATCCGCTCGCGCCCAAAATGATCTTGGTGTGCCCTTTGATCAGGGTGAAGCTGAGATCCTTGAGGACGACTTTGTCGTCGAACGCGAGCTGCACTCGATCGAACACGATGACCGGCGCGCCGCGCTCGGCGAGGATCTCTTTCGCGGTCAGGGGCGGCGAGACGTCGCTCATCTCGGATACAGCAGCGAAAACAGTATTTGCGTCACGAAGAAGTCCGCGGCGATGACGGCGACCGATACCGCGACCACGGCGACGGTGGTCGCCTTGCCCACGCCCTGCGTGCCGCCGGACGTCCGCAGTCCGACATGGCACGCGATTGTGGCGATGATGAAGCCGAAGACGAACGGCTTGACCAGGCCCATCCATACATCCTGAATGTAGAGGCCCTTCTCGACCGACGACCAATACAGCCCGGTCGCGACCTGCAGCCGGAACCGCGCCCCCCCCC
>DASQHH010000576.1:0-10079 GCA_035632195.1 Vicinamibacterales bacterium | reverse complement strand
GCCGTCGTACGTGGTGAGGTTGTCGGAGGTGAGTCCGCCCGAGTTTTGTTGGTGCGCCTTGTCGTTGGCGGTGAGATCCGGGCTGATGACCGACCACGACTGGCCGCCGTTCGTCGTCATGAACACCACCTGCGCGCCGACGTACACGCGATTGTGGTCGTGCGGCGAGATCGCGATCGGCGTGATCCAGTCCCAGCGGTACTTCATGTCCGCCGGCGCCCAGCCGTAGCTCGTAATCGGCCACGCGCTGACGTCGCGCGCCATGCCGTTCCGGTAGTCCATGCGGACGACGCGTCCGTTGTCGCAGCCGGACCAGACGATGTCGGAATCCACCGGATCGGGGACGGCGAACGCGTCCTCGCAGCCGCCCGTGCCGCTCCAGTTCGCGACGCCCATGCCGCCGCGTCCGCCGCCGCCGCGGTTCGGTCCGCGGAAGCTCGACTTGTCCTGGATGTTGCCCATCACGTTGTACGGCACGGCGTTGTCGGCCATGACGTGATAGACCTGCGAGATCGGCAGCAGGAAGTGGCGATAGGACGCTGCGCGGTTGTCGCTGATCGCGACGCCGGCGTCGTTGGCGACCAGCACGCGGCTCGCGTTGGTCGGATCGATCCAGACGTCGTGGTTGTCGCCGCCCGGCGCGGAAATCGTCGGGCCCGTGTTCGCCTCACCTGCGCCCTCGCCACGGCCCCGGCCGCCGCCTCCGGCCTGGAACACCGTCGTCCCGCCGTCGCGCGACATCGTGAACGCCACCGCCGGGAAGTACAGCAGGTTCTCGTCGTCCGGCGACACAGCCATGCGCGTGTAGTAGGCGGCACGCTCGGCCGGCATGTGCGATTGATTGACGAGCTCCCACGTCGCGGCCCGATTGTTCGAGCGGTAAAGACCGGGGGCCGGCGCGTCCTGGATAAGGGCGTAGACGCGATTGGGATTGTTCGGCGCCACGGCGACCGCCGTCTTGCCGAGCGCGTGGTCCGCGGCGGGCAGACCGTGTCCCGTGATCTTGTTCCATGCCGCGCCGCCGGCGTGCGTGACGTAGACGCCGCTGCCCAGGCCGCCGCTGTGCAGGTCGTTGCGGTGGATGATCAGCTGCCACATGCCTGCGTAAAGGGTCTTCGAATCGCGCGGATCCATCGCGAGGTCCGAGCAGCCCGTGTTCTCGTCGACGGCGAGCACCTGCTGCCACGTCGCGCCGCCGTCGGCCGAGTGAAAGACGCCGCGCTCGCGCTGCGGCCTGAACGCCTGGCCGACGGCGCAGACGTAGACGCTGTTCGCGTCGCGCGGATCGATCACGATGCGCGCGATGTGTCCCGTCGCGTCGAGGCCCATGTGCCGCCAGGTGCGTCCGGCGTCCGTCGACTTGTACACGCCGTCGCCGAGCGTGTAATACGGACGAATCAGCCACGGCTCTCCCGTCCCTGCCCAGACCGTGTCGTGCGCAGACGACGCGACGGCGAGCGCGCCGACGGCGGAGACGTCTTTGTCGTCGAAGATCGGACGCCAGTTGATGCCCGCGTCGATCGTTTTCCAGATGCCGCCGTCAGCGGCGCCGATGTAGACCGTCATCGGATCTCCCGGCACGCCGGTGATCGAGGCGACGCGGTTGCCTTCAGGACCGAGCGGCCGGAAATGGAGCGCTCCCAGGCCGTCCGGGCCGCCGTCTGCCGGCTGCGTGGGTGCGCCGCTTCGGCGCTGCGCGTGGGCGGCTGTGCTGACGAAGACGAGAAGGAAGAGACAGACGATGAAGTGGCGCATCGGTGACTCCTGATGATGACGGTCGTCCCGGCGCCTGAGTCTGTGCCGTTGGAGAGGATCAGTCAAGCTCGCCCGTCATGGACGATCAACGTGTTGCGGCGCTTTCGTCCGTAGCGGTGGTCGATGAGGGGTGGGACCGGCGTCCCTCAGAACGTCGACTTCGCGTCGAGTCGGTGGAAGCGATCCAGTGCGGCCGCGGTCTCCGCCGCTGGCGGTGGAAGCGCACCGGCTCGCCGCTCGCGCGACCACTGGTCCTGCAGCTCCGTCACCCGCGTCAGCATTGCTCGAACCCCCCGCAGGTCCGCGGCGCGCGAGGCGCGCGCCCGTCGATCCTTCTCGAGGAGATCGAGACATCTTCTGGCGCCATCGAGAGCGGCCGACGTCTCGTCACTCCAGGTCGCGTCGCGGTCCGGGTGGAGCCGCCGCCAGCGCTCGAGCTCCGAGAGGCGATCGATCTGCGCCTGCACGGCGCCGTCGACATCGTCGAGACGTGTCAGCACCTCGGCGAGCCGCTCGTGGCCACGCGCCAGGTTACGGCTGGCGAATTCATCATCGGGATTCGTTTCGACGACGGCCCGGCGGAGCGCAATCGCGAGGCGGTAGTCGACGGCGGCGTCCGCGAAATCGTTCTTCTCCGCGAGAACGGCGCCAATCGCCGCCTCCGAAAACGACAAATCGAGTTGCGCCGCGGCCGTCGGACGCTGTGCGAGCAGACCGTCGCCGAGTGCGCGCGCCTTCTCGAACCAGGCGATCGCGTCGTCCAGCGCGCCCGTCATCTGGCTCTCGGTGCCCACCTTTCGGTAGGCATTGGCGAGGTTGGTGACCGCGGTGTCGCTCCGGCGCTGAGCGACCACCTGCTCGCCGATCGACGAAGCTTTGATGAACGACTCCCGCGCGGCCCGATAATCGCGCGCCTTTTCTTGCTGCGTCCCGATGTACCACGAGAGTCGATTCGCCAGGACCAGCACCCCGACGTTGGTGGGCGCCTGCCGCAACAGCCCATCGGTCACCGTTCTCGCGCGATCCAGCATTCGGGCGTCCTCCGCCTCCCCGCCTCGCAGCCGGATGAGATTGAGATAGCTCGCCGCGAGCGTCATCCGGCCCGCCGTGTCCAACGCGAGGGGCTCGATGCCCTCGAGCAGCGCGATGGCTTTCCGATAAGTCCGCCGGGCGCCTTCGGCATCGCCGAGGTTGCTCCCGCCGTTATCGCCCTGGAGGTCGCCGAGTGCGCTGTAACTGTGCGCGAGTTCCACTCGGAGCGCGACGTTGTTCGACGCCTCCGCCGAGAGTGCGTCGAGGTACTCGGTCTCGTGTCGCACCAGCCGTTCGCGCGCCGCGAGCGAGCCGGGCAGTCTGGCGAGTTGGGGGCTGACCTCGGTGAGGATGGACCAGGCGAACGAACGCAAGGCATTGAACTGCCGCTCGGCGCGCATGCGCTCGATCCGCGCGACCCGCGCCTGCCACAACGTCGCCGTGACGCCGCCCGCGACCGCCGTCGTCACCGCCACGGCTGCGGCGACGCCCACGCGATGTCGTGCGACGAACTTGCGCGCCCGGTACGCCGCTGAGTCCGGCGCAGCGAGCACCGGACGGCCGCCGAGATAGCGCTGGACGTCCTCGGCCAGGTGCGCCGCACTGGCATATCGGCGCTCGGGTTCTTTGCGCAGCGCCTTCAGCACAATGCGGTCGACATCCGGATCGATCCGTTCGCCATGCGCCGCGCCGTCGGCGCCTCGTCGTGCCGCACTCGGCGGTCCCGGAATCTCCTCGCAGATCGCGCGCCTCAGCGCCGGCTCGGTGGTCGACTCGAGGTGGAACGGAAGACAGCCCGTGAGCAGCTGATAGGCGAGCACTCCGAGCGCGTAGACATCGGTCGCCACGGTGATGACGCCGCCGCGCACCTGCTCGGGGCTGGCATATTCCGGCGTGAACGGACGCAGCTCCGTCTCTTGCGCACCGCGGACCGGGTCCAGCACTTTCGCGATGCCGAAGTCCAGCAGCTTCGGCACGCCGTCGGCGGAGACCAGAATGTTGCCCGGCTTCAAGTCGCGGTGAATGACGAGCCGCTGATGCGCGTACTGGACCGCCGAGCAGACCTGCAGGAACAGACGCAGCCGATCCTGGACCGAAAGCGCATGCGAATCGCAGTACGTGTCAATCGGCACGCCGTCGACCAGCTCCATGACGAGGTACGGCACCCCGCCGTCCGTCGCGCCGCCGTCGAACAGCCGCGCGATGTTCGGGTGGTCGAACTGGGCGAGAATCTGCCGTTCCGCCCGGAACCGCTCGAGCGCCGCGTCCGTCGCCAGGCCGGCGCGCACGACTTTCACGGCGACGGTGTGTTCGTAGTGGCCGTCCGCGCGGACCGCCGAGAACACCTCGCCCATGCCGCCGCGGCCGACACGGCTCTTCAGCAGGTACGGTCCAATTTTCAGGCCCGCTCCAATCGCCCAGTCGTGACTGCCCGCAAGGCCTGCTGTTCCGACGACCGGGGGCTCGTTCAGAAACCGGCTGCCTGCACGCTCGTGCGACCGGATCAGCGACTCCACTTCCGCGCGAAGCCCGGCGTCGCCGGCGCACTCGGCGTCGAGATACGCGGCGCGCAGGCCGGGCGCGAGCGCCAGCGCACCCTCGATCACCTCGCTCACGCGCCTCATCCGGTCGTCGCTCATCGCATCGTTCATCTTTCGAAACAGCCGCGCGCGCCGCCGTTCAAACGCCGGGATTTCGAGGATACGGGCCCCCATTCGGGCTGTCAATCCGCGGCTGAGCGGACATCAAGGCGACGCTAGAGAGTCGATGATCTAGAATCCGCGCATCATGGCGCCCGCTCGAACCCTGATGGTGTCCCTGCTATGCTTGGCCCTCGTTCGCACCGCCGTCATCGCTCAGTCCGGCCGGGCGAGCAGCGCGCGGCCGCCGACCGAGCGCCAGACGGCGTTTGGCGCCGTGATCGGCATCGACAACTCCGCCACGAGCAAGACCTACGCGTGGAAAGGCGTGCCGTTCGCGAAGCCGCCGGTCGGCGACTTCCGCTGGAAGCCGCCAGTCGATCCGGCGCCGTGGACGTCGCCTCGGCCGACGCAGCAGTTCGGCAACGCCTGCGCGCAGCTCGGGCGCCTGTACGGTCCCGGCTCGAACAACAAGTACGACGAAACCATCGGCACCACGCTGGGGAAAACAGTCGGCAACGAGGACTGCCTCTACCTCAATATCTGGCGGCCGGCGACCGCCGCCGCGAAGCTGCCGGTGATCGTCTTCGTGCACGGCGGCAGCAACATCACGGGCTACACCGCCGACCCGATTTACGACGGCGCGCACCTCGCCGCCACCGCCGACGCCGTCGTCGTCACGGTCAACTACCGCCTGGCTCTGCTCGGGTTCTTCAACATGGCGCAGCTGAAGTCCGGTGAACCAGACAACGACTCGGGCAATTTCGCCATGCTCGATATCATCAAGAGCCTGCAGTTCATCAGCAGGAACATCGCGCAATTCGGCGGCGATCCCGGCAACGTCACGCTGATTGGGGAATCGGCCGGAGCCGTCAACGTGTATGCGGTGATGACGTCGCCGATCGTCGTCGCCGCGAAGCCTGCGCTGCTCCATCGCGTGCTGCCGATGAGCGGCGGCATCTCGCTCGCGAATGAGGTGCCGCCCGGCAGCGTCGCCACCCTGGCGCCCGCTACCGCGTTCCGCCTACAGGCGAATACCGTGCTCACGACACTCGCGATCGGCGACAAGCTCGCCGCGGACAGCACCTCGGCGGCCGCCTACATCGCAACGCAGACGCCGGAGCAGATCGCCGCCTACGTGCGCGGCAAGAGCGCCGACGCGATCCTCAAGTCCAACACCGCCGGCTCAGGTCCCATCCCCGACGGCCACGTCGTGGCGACAGACCCCATCGCCGAGATCAAGTCGGGACACTACATGAAGGTCCCGATGCTCGTGGGCAACACGCGCGACGAGGCCAGGCTGTTCCCAACGCTGCTGCCGTTGGCCGGCGGGACCGGCAGTGGAAGAGCGATCGACGACGCCACCGCGTTTTCCATCATCTATAAGTACGATCCGAATGCCGCGCCGCACGCGGCGCTGGAGCAATGGATCCCGTCGCAGTACTTGCCTGCGACGACGCCGGTCACCGGGTTCGAGGCGCGCAGCGAACGGCTCACGCAGCTGTTCTTTCTGAACAGCCGCGACAGCGTGCTGGCGGCCGCGCAGGCGCAACAGACGAATATCTGGTATTACCGTTTCGACTGGCACGAGGAGCCCGCGCCGTTCAACGTGATTTATGGAGCGGCGCACGCCTTCGACTTGCCATTTGCGTTCGGCAACTTCGGGCCGTCGCTCTACGCGAACATCATGAACACGACCGCCAACCAGCCCGGCCGTCTGGCGCTGTCGGACGCGATGATGCGCAGCATCGGTGCCTTCGCGCGCACGGGCGATCCGAATGACGCCAGCCTCGGCGTCACCTGGCCTGTCTGGCCGGCGACGCTCGTCTTCGACGCCACGCCGACGGCAAAGTCAATTTCCGTTCACTGAGGCAGCCCGATTCTGGCGCCGGTGATTCTGTCGCCGAACTCGAGATGGTCCATCGCGTCGAGGCCGTGAACCACGTGGCCCAGGGTCGTGAAATCGCCTTCGTTGTGCGGCTGCGGCGTGAAGCCCAGCGTGTAGCCCGGACGGCCCGTGTCGAGCCCGCCGTTGGCCCAGCTCAGATTGCCGCGCGTCAGGCCGCGCCGCGTGACTTCATCACGCAGCGTCACGTCGTCGCGAATCGCGCGCTGCTGCGCAACGAAGTCGGGCACGAGGCGTCCGAATTCCGTACCGACGATCGCTCCGGATTCCACCGCCCGCAGGAAGTACTCGAGGCCGAGCGGCGCGTCTCCCGGGTACAGCTCGACTTCGATCGGCCCCCGCGGCGTGTCGAGCACCGCATGCGGCTTCGCCGCGCCGTTGTAATCGGGCACGATCCACCGCTCGACGATCCGGCGATACTCGGATTCAGGGCGAACGGGCGGCGGCGGACGCGGCGCGCGCGGCGCGCCTGGCGGCGGCGGAACAAGAGCCTTCAAGGCAGGATCGGCAGCAACGAGTTCACCGAGCTTCGCGCGGGCCGGCTCGCCAAGACGGGCAAGCGTCTGGACGGCCGAGGCGCGAATGGCGACGCTCCCACTCTTCGTCAGCGCCGCGGCCAGATCGATCGCCCCACCAGGCTTGTCCGGCGCAAGCGCCGCGAGGGGAGCCAGAGCAGCCTGTCTCAGCGCATCAGGTCGGGCCGGGGTGGTCGCGGTCAGCAGTCTCGGAACGATCTGTGCGGCCCGGGACTCGTACCGCGCCAGCCCTTCGACGGCCGATACCGAGATCCAGGTGTCAGTCGAATCGATCTCGGTCAGGATCGCCGCCACCGATGCATCATCGTCGTGGCTCGTGAGCGCGCGAAGCGCCTCGGTGCGAACCCGTCGGTCGCTGTCGCCGAGCGCGGCGCGAAGCCTCGCAGCGAGCGGCGCCCGATCGATCGCGGACCAATCGAAAGGCGGCGGCGGCGGCGCGCCGCCGGCGCGCGACGCGGCGGTCGGAGCAGGAATCGCGAGGCCGCGCACGGCCCAGGCCCGCACCTCGGCGGACGGGTCCGCGCTCAACTTCATGAGCGCGGGCACCGCCCCGGGATCGCGCACGCGAACCAGCGCCCAGGCCGCCCGCCATCGGACTTCCGGATCAGTCGAAGCGGCCCAGCGGATGACTGCCTTCAGGTCCCCGGGACCAGTGAACCGGCCGGCGGACAGCAGCGCCTCGCCGGTAATCAACGCCGATGCGGGTCCCATCTCCGCCGATGCCAGATAGGTCTCGAGCGCCGTTCTGGCGGCGGGTGTTCTGATTTTTCCGAGCGATCTGGCCGCTTCACGGCGAACGGGCGCCGGCGCCTTCGGCGAGGACAGCACGCCGGCGAGCCACGACACGGCGTCCGCGTCTTTCAGTTGTCCCGTCGCGAACACCACGGCGCCGGCCACTTCCGCATCGGCGTCGCCGCGGGCAGCCACCAGCAGCGCCCTTCCCTCGGGCTTGTTGATCCGGCCCACAGCCATCGCGGCGCGGCGCCGGACCTCGGGATGAGCCGTCTTCAGCAGCCGCGCGAGTGCCGCCTCGTCGAGCGTTCGGGTGTCCTCGAGTCTGAGAAGCGTCGTGATGGCGTCGACATCCGTCTTCGAGAGCGGCCGGCGGGCGGGCGTCTGTGACGACAGCGACGACACCCCGGCAATGACGACGATAAGTACCGCGGCGAGGTGCCTGGCGCTCATAGTGGGCGAAGCGTAGCAGATAATCTCCGTGTGCTACGGGCTCGACGCTCCTGGATGGCTGACGTGCACGCGATCGGCGCGGCCCTCATGCTTCCGCGTCGGTAAATTGAGAAATGCGGATCATCTCCTTCGCAACGCAGGACTCCGACTGGCGGTCGCCGCGCATGGGGATCATTCTCCACACGAATGGCAAGGACAGCCGTCAGCGCCTCGACTGCGAGAAGCTGTTCGCGCCGGCGGACCGGCCGGGAAATCCGTTGGCGTGGTTCGACATGGACGGCCGCTGGTTCCAGACGGCGCGCGACGCTGCGGGCAAACTCGAACGCGATCCCACGGCATGGCACGAGGCGCGCGAGAAGCACTGGCTCGTGCCGGCGGAGAATGCCTACTGGTTCGCCCCGGTGCCGCGGCCGGGAAAGATCGTGTGTGTCGGCCTCAACTACCGCGATCACGCGGCGGAGGCCGGGCTGGCCGTGCCCACGATGCCGGTGATCTTCTCCAAGTTCCCGAGCTGCGTAATCGCGCCGGGCGAGCCGGTCGTCATGCCACCGACGAGCACGCAGGTGGATTTCGAAGCCGAGCTCGCCCTCGTCGTCGGGCGCCGCGCTAGGAACGTGAGCGCTCACCGCGCGTACGAGTGCGTGCTCGGCTACACGGCGTTCAACGACGTCACGGCGCGCGACTTCCAGTTCGGCGACGGCCAGTGGCAGCGCGGCAAATCGTGCGACACGTTCGCGCCGATGGGACCGGCCATCGTCACGGCCGACGAGGTTCCTGATCCGCATGCGCTGCGCATCCGCCTGACGCTGAATGGAAAGGCGATGCAGGACTCCAGCACCAGTCAGTTGATCTTCCGCGTGCCGGATCTCATCGCGTTCATCTCGGCGACGACGATGCTCGAACCCGGCGATGTCATCGCGACCGGAACGCCGCCTGGCGTTGGATTCGCGCGGAAGCCGCCGGTGTTTCTCAAACCGGGCGACGAGATGGAAGTGCACATCGAAGGCATTGGAGGCCTCGGCACGCCCGTGGCCGCGGCAAATGAGGCGGGTGGCGAGCGCTGATCCCGCCAGTGTCACCCGCTGCGCCTGCTACTGCCCCGGCCACCGCCCTGGCGTATACGGCACGCCAGCAGCCTCCAGCTGCTGCTCGAACCTCTTGAGTTCGGTTTCGAGCGCGCGGAGCTTCGCGTCCTCCGCATTCAACTCGTCATTCGCGACCGTGTAGTTCATCTGCTGCGTCCCTGTCGGCGCCCCGGTCAGCCCGCCCGCGCCGGCGGCGGCAGACCCCACGCGCGACTGGATCGTCGACGGCGCGCCGGACTCGAGTCCCCGCAGCGTTTCGTCACCGCGTAGTGCGCGCAGAATCGCCGTGACCCGCGCATCGAACTTCGACGCATCGTCCAGCAGCTTGATGTCGGCGGCCGAGTCCACGATGGCGCGGCGTATGGCGGTCGTCCGCGTCTTCATGTTGTTGGCCTCTTCGAGCGCGCCCGCGAACGCGCGCTGCAGCTTCGCCACCTTGTCCTGATACTCCGTGGCCGCGGTGCGCTGCGCCGGCGTGAGCGTCGCGTTGGGATCCGCAACGACCGCAATCGTCTGGGCATCGCCAAGCGACGTCGTCGTCCCGCCGGCACGCCGCGACAAAGCCGCGCGGTACGTTCCCGGCGCCACGAACGGACCGACGCCGCCTCCGCCGCCGAAACCGCCGCCTCCGCCGCCGCGTCCACCCCGCTGCGGCAGCGTCGCCGGCACGCCGCGGAGGTCCCAGGTAAAGCGATGGATGCCGCGATTGCCGGGCACCGTCATGCGACGCACGACCTTGCCGCCCGCGTCGGTGATTGTCAGGAATGTCTGCGGCGCTTCTTCGTCCGCTTCCGCCGTCTGCTCCGCCTGCGACGGATACGGCGTCGCCGCGCTCCTCGCTGCCGCACCGCGCGCGGCTTCCTGCCGCCGCTGACGCGCCGATTGCGGCGTCGTCTTCATCCAGTACGTAATGACCGCGCCGTTCGGCGGGTTCTCGGCT
>DASQHH010000575.1:0-4634 GCA_035632195.1 Vicinamibacterales bacterium | reverse complement strand
CCAATCCCCGCATAGTCGTCGTCGGCAGCTGCAACGTCGATCTGACGACCTTCACCGATCGCTTTCCGCAGCCGGGCGAGACGATGTTCGGCCGGCGGTTCGATCTCGGCTTCGGCGGCAAGGGCGCCAACCAGGCGGTGGCGGCGAAGCGCTGCGGCGCGGACGTGGCGATGGTCGCGCGCGTCGGCAGCGATCTATTCGGCGAGGCGACCGTCCGCAACTTCGAGCGGCTCGGTATTGACGCGAGCCACGTGCGGATCGTCGAAGGCCAGTCGAGCGGCGTCGCGCCCATCTTCGTCGAGCCGGGCGGCCAGAACCGAATCATCGTGGTCAAGGGCGCGAACGACGCGCTCCGGCCGGCGGACGTCGACGCCGCCGCGCCGCTACTCGAGCAGGCCGCGTGCATCGTTCTCCAGTTCGAGATTCCGCTCGAGACCGTCGCGCACACCGTCGCCTTCGCCCGAGCGCGCGGCATCCGCACCATCGTCAATCCCGCGCCGGCGCTGCCGGTGGATCTCGAGTCGCTCCGCGGCGCCGACTACATCATCCCGAACGAAACCGAAGCGCAGATGCTGACCGGCCTGCCGGTGGCGACCGCTCAGCAGATTGCCGTGTGCGCGCAGACGTTCGTCGACCGGGGCGCGCGCGCCGCCGTGATTACCCTCGGCGAGCGCGGCGTTTGGATGACGAGCGGCTCCAGGAGCGAGCGCATCCCCGGCGTCGCCCTCAAAACCGTCGATACGACCGGCGCGGGCGACGCCTTCATCGGAAGCTTCGCGGCATTCCTCGCGGAAGGCATCGACGAGCGCGAAGCGCTGGCGCGCGCCAATCACTACGCCGCGCTGTCTACGACAACGGTGGGAACGCAGAAGTCGTTTCTGACGCGGTTGGAATTCGAACGCGCGCTCTGAAGCTTCAGTTCTTCCCGACGAGCTGTCTCAGCACATACGGGAGGATGCCGCCATGGCGAAACGCGACCAACTCCTCGGGGGTGTCGATGCGCGCGGTCGTCTGGAATTCGACGGCGTCCGCGCGGACGGTGACCGATCCGCCGGGCTTCAGCGATTGCGCGAGACCGACGATGGAGAACACTTCCCGCCCGGTCAGGCCCAGTGACGCCGCGGTGTCACCCGCCCTGAACTGCAGCGGCAGCACGCCCATGTTGACCAGGTTGCTCCGGTGGATGCGCTCGAAGCTCTCGGCGACGACCGCCTTGACGCCGAGCAGCAGCGTGCCTTTCGCCGCCCAGTCGCGCGACGATCCGGAGCCGTACTCCTTGCCGGCGATGATGAGGAGCGGCGTCCCGGCGGCCTTGTACTTCATCGCCGCGTCGTAGATCGACATCACGCCGCCGTCGGGGAGCAACGTCGTGAATCCGCCCTCGGTGCCCGGCGCGATCTGGTTGCGCAGCCGGACGTTCGCGAACGTGCCGCGCATCATGACTTCGTGGTTGCCGCGGCGCGCGCCGTACGAATTGAAATCGCGCGGCCCGACGCCGAGCGACATCAGGTACTTCCCTGCCGGACTGTGCTTCTTGATCGACCGGGCCGGCGAAATGTGGTCGGTCGTCACGCTGTCGCCCAGCAGCGCGAGCACCCGACCGCCCGCGAAGTCGGTCACGGGCGCCGTTTCCATCGTGATGTGCTCGAAGAACGGCGGATTCCGGATGTACGTCGAGGCGTGCTCCCACGCGAAGCGGTCGCCGGTCGGGACCTTCAGCTTGCGCCAGCGCTCGTCGCCGTGAAAAACGTCGGCGTACTGCGCCTTGAACATGTCCGACGTGACCGACTTCAGCATCGTCTCCTGAATCTCTCGCCCGGTCGGCCAGATATCGCGGAGGAACACCGGTTTCCCCGCCTTGTCCGTGCCGAGCGGCTCGGTGGTGAGATCGGTGGTCATGCGGCCCGCGATTGCGTAGGCGACGAAGAGCGGCGGCGATGCGAGATAGTTCGCGCGTACCTGCTGCTGGATCCGGCCCTCGAAGTTCCGGTGGCCGCTCAGCACTGAACAGACGACGAGATTGCGCGACTCGACTTCGGCCCCGACATCCTCGGGGAGAGGTCCGCTGTTGCCGATGCAGGTCGTGCAGCCATAGCCGACGAGATTGAACCCGAGCGTATCGAGGTACGGCTGCAGTCCGGAATGGCGCAGATACTCGGTCACCACTTTCGAGCCGGGCGCCAGACTCGTCTTCACCCACGGCTGCCGCTGCAGTCCGCGCTCGACCGCCTTTTTCGCGAGCAGGCCGGCGCCGAGCATCACACTTGGATTCGAGGTGTTCGTGCAGCTCGTGATGGCCGCGATGACGACCGCCCCGTGGTCGACCCCCGCCACCGCCGCGTCCAGCACGGCGGCCGCGGTCCCACCGCGCGTCGCGGACACGTGCGCCGATCCGCCCGCTTCGGCGCTCGCCTTTGGCGACGTCGCCATCATCGAAGACAGCGCCGTCGCAAAGCCGGTCTTCGCTTTGTTCAGCGGGACACGGTCCTGCGGGCGCTTCGGACCCGCGAGCGACGGCTCGATGGTCGCGAGATCGAGTTCGATGATCTCGGAGTACACCGGATCGGGATCGCCGCTGCGGCGGAACAGTCCCTGCGCCTTCGCATACGCGTCTACGAGGCGCACGCGCGAGTCGTCTCGTCCCGTCAACTTGAGGTAATCGAGCGTCATGTCGTCGATCGGGAACACCGCGATCGTCGCGCCGTACTCCGGACACATGTTCCCGAGAGTCGCCCGGTCGGCAATCGTCAGGTGCTCGAGTCCAGCGCCGAAGAACTCGACGAACTTGCCGACGACGCCGTGTTTGCGCAGCTTCTCCGTGATAGTGAGGACGAGATCGGTGGCGGTCGCGCCCTCGAGCATCGTGCCCGTCAAACGGAACCCGAGGACCTGCGGAATCAGCATCGAGATTGGCTGTCCCAGCATGCATGCTTCGGCTTCGATCCCGCCGACGCCCCAGCCGACGACACCCAGGCCGTTGACCATGGTCGTATGCGAGTCCGTGCCGACGAGCGTGTCGGGATAGGCGTTGACGCCGCCGTCACCGTCCGCCGTCATCACGACGCGCGCGAGGTACTCGAGGTTGACCTGATGAACGATGCCCGTGTCGGGCGGCACGACCCGGAAGTTGCGGAACGCGTCCTGGCCCCAGCGCAGAAAGGCGTATCGCTCCTTGTTGCGCGAAAACTCGAGTTCAGCGTTCAGCTGAAAGGCGTTCGCCTGGCCGAAATAATCGACCTGGACCGAGTGGTCGATGACCAGCTCGACGGGCTGCAGCGGGTTGACGCGCGCCGGATCGCCTCCGAGCCTGGCGATGCCGTCGCGCATGGCCGCGAGATCGACCACGGCGGGGACGCCGGTGAAGTCCTGCAGGAGCACGCGCGCCGGCGTAAACGAAATCTCCTTCTGACCCGCGCCTTTCAGGTCCCAGCGCGCAAGCGCTTCGATGTCGCCGGACTTCACGAACCGCCCGTCCTCATGGCGCAGCAGGTTCTCGAGAAGGATCTTCATCGAGTACGGCATGCGCGCGACGTTGCCGAAGCCCTTCTTTTCGAGGGCCGGAAGGCTATAAGTCTGGAAGGTCTGGCCGCCGACCGCGAGCGCGGTTCGCGAGCCGAATGAATTGACGGTCGCCATCCGCTGATCGTACCGCAACCGGCTTCATTTGGTGCCCGCCGCCCGCCAACCATCAATGCGAGACGACCTGTCATACGTGCGGAACATGCACGGCTGTCCAGACGGGCAGCCTGCCATGCACGTGCCTGCGCCGCCATGACAGTCATTTCGTGCACATTTCGCACATTTCTGGTAACATCTCGGCAGTCGGAGGGGCATTCGAGATGACGCTGGCACAAGTCCGGAGCAAAACGGAACGGATTCGGGAGTTTTCTGCCCTGCCTTTCCTTCTCGTGGTCGCGGCGAGCCTGGCGGGTGCGCTGTTCCGGACGCAGCCGCAGACCGTCTTCGGGGGCCCCATGAACGCCGGGGATGTTGCCTGGATGCTCACCGCCACGGGCCTGGTGCTCCTGATGACACCGGGGCTGTCGTTCTTTTACGGCGGGATGGTTCGCACCAAGAACGTCGTCTCGACGATGCTGCAGAGCTTCGTCGCAATGGGCGTGATCAGCATCCTCTGGATCGTCGTGGGGTTCAGCCTCGCGTTCGGCGACAGCATCGGCGGCGTCATCGGCGATCCGCGGACATTCTTCATGTTCTCGCGCGTCGGCGCCCTGACGCACCCGACGCTCGCGCCGACGATTCCGCTCGTCATCTTTGCGCTCTTCCAACTCAAGTTCGCGATCATCACGCCCGCGCTGATCACCGGGTCGTTCGCTGAGCGCGTCCGCTTCACAAGCTACCTGCTGTTCATGTGCCTGTTCAGCGTCTTCATCTACTCGCCGCTGGCGCACTGGACGTGGCATCCCGATGGCTTCCTCCACAAGATGGGGGTCCTCGATTTCGCGGGCGGCACGGTCGTCCACATGTCGGCCGGATTTGCGGCGCTCGCGGGCGCGATGGTGCTCGGGCGGCGGAAGACGCATCTCGCGGGCGAGGCGCACACACCGGCGAACATCCCGTTCGTGATCCTCGGCACCGGAATGCTCTGGTTCGGCTGGTTCGGCTTCAACGCCGGA
>DASQHH010000574.1:0-5953 GCA_035632195.1 Vicinamibacterales bacterium | reverse complement strand
CGTGGAAAAAGCCCTGGCGACCGCCAAGGCGGCGGCCGAGAAAGTGCCTCCGCCGTCGGCCGCGCGAAGCCGACAGCCGATCAACGTCAAGATCGAATTCACGCTGACCGATCAGCGCAGCGGCGGCACGACATCCAAGCGCACCGTCAGCGCCATCGTGGCCGACGGCTACAGCGGGCAGATCCGCTCGAATTCGGAGGTCGCGGGCATCGGGGGCGGCGTTACGCTGAACATCGACACGAACCCGGAAATGCTCCCGGACGGCAAGATCCGCCTCTACATCGGGCTGCAGTACGACTGGCCGGCGCCGATCGAGAACCCGAGCACGAGCACGCCGCGCGGCACCGTCCTCAAGACTGTGATGCACGACAACGTCTCGCTGATTCTGGAGAACGGCAAGCCGATGGTCGCTGCGCAGTCAGCGGACCCGGTCATCGATCGCCAGGTGACCGTCGAAGTGAAGGCGACGGTGCTGAAGTAAGGCCCTGCCCTACAAGGCCTGTCCTACACGAGGGACCGCCCCTTGATGCGCTCGAGAATCCGGAGCGGCGAGCGCTCCGGATTCTGCATCGCATCCACCGGCAGCAGAAAGGTCTGTTCCAGTTGATACTGCCCCGACATCGCGGCATGGCTGACTTCATCGGTGAAACAGAGCCACGTCGATCCGGACGGAAATTCCACGCGGGTCTGCGGAGACGAGGACTGGAACGCCTCGTCTCTCTTCATCGCGTCGTGCAGCTGCAGCATCAGCGCGTCGTACGGCGTGCGCGGCGACTTCGTGATCCGCAGCAGCGCCATCAGCCGGCCCGAACCAGGGACCGGCGGTTGTAGCCGGTCCGCGAACCGCCGCGCGGTCGATTCGAACGCGTCGCCGACACGCCAGGCGCGCGGGCGCGCTTCCGGGTTCACGTTGCTGAAGACGCGAAGGATGCGGCGTCCGCCGGTCGGGGTCGCCGGAAAGCTGTCGACGTGGAGGCGGGTGTCGTCCTTGCGCCACGACGTCGGCCGGCCCGCGATCTCAGCCGGACGGAAGCTCGCGCGCCCGCGGACGAGGCGGCCGCGATAGGCGGGACAGAGTCCGGCGACCAGTCCGGCTGCTGCATCGCTGAACCTCCGCAGCATGGAGGCCAGCCCGGCCGCGTCGGCGCTGGTCAGCGATGTGCCTCCCAGACGGCCCGTCGCTGGGTCGAAGCTGGCGTTCTTGGCGCTCGCGAGGATGCCCGGCGTAAAGAGCTGGGCTTCACTCGCCAGGGTCTTGAACCCTAAGTCCAGACAAACCAGTACGTTGCCGGATTCGATGGCCACCGTCTGGTCGCCAGCCCCGGCACCGCCGGTCCAGGCCGCCTTGTCGACTTCCCGCAGAGACATAAAATGACGAATTCGGCGTAAATGGCGGGACCCAACGCCCCGTATCTTCTTGTACTTCGGGCGGTAGTGTGCGCGCCGCCGACCACAGGAGCCTATAACAGTGAACCGTGTTCTGCTCGTCTTGTCCCTCGCGGCTGGTCTGGCGACCGCAGCGTGCGGAAATACCTCAGCCGCCGGACCCGGCGGAACTTCCGGTGGCGGCGGCGGACGCGGTGGACGCGGACGCGGTGACACCGGCGTTGCCCCGATCGTCACAGCCAAAGTCTCGCAGAAGGACGTCCCGGTCGACATCGCGTCGATCGGCAACGTCGAGGCGTACACGACGATTTCGGTCCGCTCGCAAGTGACGGGCGTGCTCGAGCAGGCGTTCTTCAAGGAAGGCGACTTCGTGAAGAAAGATGCCGAGCTCTTCACCATCGATCGCCGGCCGTTCGAGGCGGCGCTCGCGATGGCGCAGGCCAACGACGTTCGCAACAAGGCGCTGCTCGAACAGGCGAAAGCGCAGCTCGCGCGCGACGCCGCCAACGCCGAGTACCAGCAGCTCACGTCCGAGCGCCAGGTGCAGCTGCAGCAGCGCGGCATCATCTCGAAGGACCTCGCGGACCAGGCGCGCTCCCAGGCCGACGCCAGCACCGCGCTCGTCAACGCCGACAAAGCCAACGTCCAGAGCGCGCAGGCCAACCTCGACGCCGGCGCCGCTGCGACGGAGACCGCGCGGGTGCAGCTCAGTTATACGTCGATCAAATCGCCGGTCGACGGACGGACCGGCACGCTGTCGGTCAAGCCGGGCAACCTCGTCACCGCCAACAACACCGAGCTGATGACGATTGCGCAGGTGCAGCCGGTGTTCGTCACCTTCACCGTGCCGGCGGTCAACCTGCCGACGGTGAAGAAGCACATGACGGACAACACGCTGCAGGTCACCGCGATTCCGCAGGACAACGACGCGCAGCCGGCGGTCGGCCACCTGACGTTCGTCGAGAACGCAGTGGACACGACGACGGACACCATCAAGCTGAAGGCGACATTCGAGAACCCCGACCGCCGCATGTGGCCGGGGCAGTTCGCGCGCGTCTCGCTGCGCCTCACGACGATTACCAACGCCACGGTCGTGCCGACGCAGGCCGTGCAGACGGGCCAGGACGGGCAATACGTCTTCGTCGTCAAGGGCGACAACACGGTCGAGCAGCGGACGGTCACGCCTGGCCAGCACGTCGATCAGGACACGGTGATCGAGAAAGGGCTGCAGCCGGGCGAAGTCGTCGTTACGGAAGGCCAGCTGCGTCTGGAGAACGGCTCGAAGGTGACGACGGACCTGAACGCCGCACCGGGCGGCGGCGGACGCGGACGCGGCGGAAACCGCGGCGGCGGCAATCGCGGCGGCGGACGGCAGGGATCGTAGATGCACTCGGCTAGAGCCTTCGCGCTCCTCTTATGAATCTCTCTGAGATCTTCATACGACGCCCGATCGCGACCAGCCTGCTGATGCTGGCGATCGCGATGTTCGGCGTCATCGCGTACAAGGCGCTGCCGGTCAGCGACCTGCCTCAGGTGGACTATCCGACGCTGAACGTCAGCGGCAGCCTGCCGGGCGGCGACCCGGGCACGATGTCGACGTCGGTGGCGAGCCCGCTCGAGCGTCAGTTCACGACCATCGCGGGCCTCGACTCGATGGTGTCGCGCAGCGGTTCGGGCAGCACCAACATCACCCTGCAGTTCGATCTCAACCGCGACATCGACAGCGCGACGGTCGACGTCCAGACGGCAATCGCGGCCGCCATGCCGCTGCTGCCCCCGACGATGACCTCGGCGCCGTCGTTCCGGAAGAACAACCCGAACGACCAGCCGATCATCACCATCAACATGACGTCGGAAACGCTGCCGATGCCGGTGCTCGACGATTTCGCCGAGACGATGATCGCGCCGCGCATCTCGATGGTCAGCGGCGTTTCGCAGGTGCAGGTGCAGGGGGCGGCGAAGTACGCGGTCCGCGTCCAGCTGGATCCCGAAAAGCTGCACGCGCAGAAGATCGGCATCAACGAGGTCGACACGGCGCTGGGGAACTGGAACGTCAACCTTCCGACGGGTCAGCTCTTCGGCCCGCACTCCACGTTCAACATCCAGGCGCGCGGTCAGCTGATGAACGCCGAGGCGTTCCGGCCGATGGTCGTGGCGTACCGGAAGAACGCGCCGGTGCGGCTCGACCAGATCGCCAACGTCATCGACAGCACCGAGAACGTCTTCAACGGCAACTGGTTCTACTTCAAGGACGCAGCCGGCAAGGTCCACATCCAGCGCTCGATCATGCTGCAGGTGATGCGGCAGCCGGGCACCAACACGATTGAAGTCACCGACGCGGTCCGCGCGCTGCTGCCGCAGTTCGAGGCGCAGATTCCGCCGTCGGCGCACCTGACGCCGCGCCAGGACCGCTCGCGCACCATCCGCAAGGCGTTCGGCGACATCCAGATGACGATGCTCATCACGCTGCTGCTCGTGGTGGCGGTCATCTTCATGTTCCTCCACAACGGCTCGGCGACGATGATCCCGGCGCTCGCGCTGCCGTTCTCGATCCTCGGCACGTTCGCCGTCATGCAGATTCTCGGGTTCAGCCTGAACAACCTGTCGATGATGGCGCTCATTCTCTCGATCGGCTTCGTCGTCGACGACGCGATCGTGATGCTCGAGAACATCGTGCGGCACCTGGAGAACGGCGAGGATCCGCTGACGGCATCGCTCAAGGGCTCGAAGGAGATCGGCTTCACGATTCTGACGATGACGACGTCGCTGGCCGCGGTCTTCATCCCGATTCTGTTCATGAGCGGGATCCTGGGCCGGCTGTTCCGCGAATTCGCCGTCACCATCACCACGGCGATTCTGATCTCCGGCGTCGTGTCGATCACGCTGACGCCGATGCTCTGCAGCCGGTTCCTGAAAGTGGTCCACAGCAAGAAGGGCTTTGCCGGCGTGATGGACCGCGCCTTCGACGCGCTGCTCGGCGGCTACGAGCGCAGCCTGAAGGTCGTCCTGCGCTACCGGCCCGTGACGGCGGCGCTGTTCTTCGTCGTCGCCTGGGCCACGTGGCACATGTTCACGATCATCCCGACCGGGTTCGTGCCGGACCAGGACAACGACTCGATGTTCGTCAACCTCCAGGCGGCGCAGGGCACGTCGTTCTACGACATGTCGAAATGGACCCAGGAGGTGGCCGACGTCGTCATCAAGAACAAGTACGTCGACTCGTTCATGGCGAGCGTCGGCGGCGGCCCCGGCGGCGGCGGCGGAGGCGGCGGCGTCAACAACGGCCGCATCATGGTCCAGCTCGTGCCGCGCGCCAACCGCGACGCCAGCGCGCAGCAGATTGCACAGCAGATTCGTCCGCTGCTGCTCCGGTACCCCGGCTTCCGCGGCTTCGTCGGCCTGCCGCCCTCGCTGAACATCGGCGGGCGCATGGGCAACCAGAACTTCAGCATCATGATGCAGTCGATGAACACCGACGACCTCTACAAGTGGGGGCCGGTGCTCGAGCAGGCGATTACGCAGGAAGTCGGCGAAGTGCAGGACGTCTCGACCGACATGGAGATGAAGAGCCCGCGCATCAACCTGGTGATCGATCGCGACAAGGCGGCCGCCACGGGGCTCAACGCGACGACGATTCAGAACGCGCTCTACGACGGCCTCGGCCCGAAGTGGTCGTCGACGATCTACGGCGCGACCGCGCAGTACCGCGTGCTGCTCGAGCTCGATCCGAAGTACCAGATGGCGTCGGAATCGCTGCAGAAGGTCGCGTTCCGCGGGCCCAACGGGGATCTCGTGCCGCTCGAGTCGGTGGTCGACTTCAAGGAGACCGTCGGCCCGCAGTCGATCAACCATTCCGGGCAGCTGCCGTCGGTGTCGGTGTCGTTCGGTCTGCGGCCCGGCATCTCGCTCGGCGCCGCGACCGCGCACGTGAAGCGTGTGGCGGACCGCGTGCTGCCGCCGACGATTACGACCAGCTTCGAGGGGCAGGCGAAGGTCTTCCAGCAGTCGATGACGAACCTCGGCCTGCTGCTCTTCGTCGCCATCGGCGTCGTCTACATCGTGCTCGGGGCGCTGTACGAGAGCTACATCCACCCGATCACGATTCTCTCGGGCCTGCCGTCGGCGGGCCTCGGCGCGCTGGTCACGCTGTATCTGTTCGGCAACGAGCTGAACATTTACTCCTTCGTCGGACTCGTGATGCTGATCGGCATCGTGAAGAAGAACGCGATCATGCAGATCGACTTCGCGCTCGAAGCCGAGCGCCAGCACGGCAAGGCGCCGATCGACGCCATCTACGAAGGCTGCATCATCCGGTTCCGGCCGATCATGATGACGACGCTGGCGGCGCTGCTCGGGTCGATTCCGATCGCGCTGGGCTACGGGTCCGGCGGCGAGGCGCGGCGCCCGCTCGGACTTGCGGTGGTGGGCGGCCTGATGGTCTCACAGCTGATCACGCTGTATCTCACGCCGGTGGTCTACACCTACATGGCGCAGCTCTTCAAGACGAGGAAGATTCCCGATATTGCAACGGCATAACTGCGCGGAGCGCGAGCCTTCAGGCGAGGGG
>DASQHH010000573.1:0-14333 GCA_035632195.1 Vicinamibacterales bacterium | reverse complement strand
GTGCCGCACCGAGCTGAAGGCACTCGGCGGCGTGCGGCAGCAGCTGGCGCGCTGGAATCCGCCGGAGCCGCAGATCCAGCCCTCGGCTGCCGGCCATCAGTCGGCAGGCGACACTCGATGGTGGAAGCAGGTGCCGGCGTGGGCGCAGGTCGCGGCGGCGCTGCTGTTCCTGGGCGTGTCGGCCGGCGTGGCGAATCTCGACGTGCATTACGGCAGCAACGGGTTGAGCGTGCGAACCGGCTGGATGGCGGCTCCGGCGAACGATGCGGGCGCGCGGACGGCTTCAACGGCGGTGACGCACGACGAGCTCGTGTCGCTCGAACAACACCTGAGGTCCGAGATGCGTCCGGCCGCCTCTGTTCCGACGGTGGACGCACGGCCGGCGGCCGACGACGGCCGCACGAGGGCGATGATCGCGGAGAGCGAACGGCGGCAGAAGAGCGAGTTTGCGCTGCAGCTTGCCAAGGTCGTGCGCGAGTTCGAAAGCGAGCGCCAGGGAGATCTCGTGACCATCGATCACAATCTCAGCGTGCTGTGGGGCGGCACGATGACCGTCGATCAGCAGCAGCGCGCGCTGACGAACTACGTCGCGACGCGCTTCTCGCAACAGAGGTAGGGGGAACCGTGAATCGGCCAGCATGGATCGTTGTCGTCGGACTCGTCGCGGCGAACGCCGCGCCCGCGTTTGCGCAGCCCGCGCCGACGCGTGCGGACATGGAGTCGCGCTATCAGATCGGCCAGCTCGAACGCGTGCTCGAAGGCGCCGTCGAGCACGGCGTCACCGTCGTCCGTATCAAGATGCAGGAGGTGACGCAGCTGCCGATGGACCTGATGGTCAGCGATAACGCGCACGCGCGCGGATTCCGCCTCGAGGGCTACGGGGTTTTCTTCGACGTCATCGCGCCGTCGTTCGAGACCTCGGCCTTGGTGATGCGGATGATGGACCAGAAACCGAATACCTTGACGCTCACACAGCTCGCACAGCCGGCGACGGCCGGCGTCCGCGAGCAGACAGGTTCGACGGCGTCGCTTCAGGATCGCGATCCGCAGCCGGCGGCGCCGACCGACCCAATCCTCACCGATCCCAACGAGGTCTACCGTACAGAGGTAACCGTGGCGCTGAAGGACGCGATGCTCGACCACAGCATCTCGCTGAACGTCGGCCCGAACGAATGGCTCACGATTGCCGTGAAAGGCAACGACATCCGGCCGCGCCTGGCGCCCGCCGATACGACCGGCCGGACGGTGATCCTGCGGCTGCGCGGCGTGGACCTGGCCGCCTACGGCGCCCGTCAGATCGATCGCGACACCGCGCTGAGCCGCATCGAAGTCAGGGTGTTCTGATTATGTAGAATGTCCGGATGCGGCGGCTGCTTGCGGCTCTGGCCGGCGTGCTTCTGTGCGCCGGATGCGGGCCGGCGATCGATCTCACCCAGGGACTCAGAGTCGACGTCGTCGATACCGGCTGGTACGACATGGGCATCACCAACGGCCAGAACCGCCTGGTGCCGATGGTGACCGTGAAGCTGACGAACGTTTCGGGGCGCCGCCTCGGCGCCCTCGAGCTCAACGCGCTCTTCCGGCGCGTCACCGACAAGGACGAATGGGGCGCGGGCTTCCTCGTTGTCAACGGATCGCAGGGGCTGCTGGCCGGCGTCACGAGCGATCCGATCACCATCAAGTCCAATCTCGGTTACACCGGCTCCGATCAGTCGCGGCAGGAGATGCTGAGCAACAGTCACTTCGTCGACGCGAAGGTCGAGCTGTTCGCCAAGTACGGGTCGGCGCAGTGGACCCGCCTCGGCGAATACCCGATCGAGCGGAAATTGATAGAGGCTGCGGCCCCACCCGGCAAGATGTAGATGGAAAGGCGGGCCTTCAGCCCCGCCGCGTCTTCACGCCTGTTTGTCCGTCATCAACGCCCACAACGTAATCGCTGCGAGCGCGCCGTCGCTGGCCGCGAACAGCAGGAACGACGAAGGCGAACCGCGAAGGATGTGATCGGCGAGGAACACCGCGGCACCCGTGCCTTTCAGGAACGGTCCCATCACCCACAGATACGCGCGTCCGCCGCTCGATTGCGGGCCGCGGTACGGAATCAAATAGCCGAGCGCGACGGCGAGCAGAAAGACGCCGTTCAAGTCGGCATGGATCGGCGGCTGGGGAAGCGGAAGGTCGAAGATGCGGGAGAGGAGCGGCCGTCCCGCCAGCATCGCCACGCCCACGAGCGCGTCGTAGACCAGCGAGACGGCCGCAATGACGCGAAGGCTCACTGAATCTTTTTCAGTTCACCCGTGTAGACTGTTTTGTTGCCGCTGGTCAGACGGACGTCGATGTCCAGCGTTTCGTAGCCGGCCGCGCGGATCTCGATGCGATGGGCGCCGGATTCGAGGCGCAGCTTCTGGAACACGCCGTCGAAATCGTCCACGTGGCCGACGAAGTAGCCGTCGACGAAGACCTCCGCGCCGCTCGGCTTGATCTTCAGCCGCAGCGCGGCGTCCTCCGGAGTCGAGCTGCTGACGAAGCTCTCGCTCGGCGTGGTCGATGTGCCGCCGTACCACGGGTCCGCGTAGAAGCCGCCCATCATGGTGCTGCCGTACCATGGATCGTACATCCCGTATCCGTAGCCGTTGCCGTAGCCATAGCGCGAGCCGATGTACCCGAAGATCGGGTCGTAGTAGCCGCCGTCATACCCGCCGTAATAACCGGGATAGTAAAGATTGGTAATGCCGCTGCCGCCGGTGGTCGGCACGGAACCGCGCGGGACCGCAGTGCCCTGCGTCGGCGCGCCATCGCGCGGGCGGCTGAAGCGCGGCACCGCCGCGTTCGCCGAGCGGCCGGACTCGGCCGCCACCGCCGCACCTGCCCGTCCGAACGCATGATCCGCGGTCGCGCCGTGCACCGCGCGTCCGACAGCGACGCCTCCGCCGCCTGTCGCGCTCGCGCGCGGGCTGACATCGACGGCTCGCACGCCGGACGCCGAACCGCCGCCGCCCATGAACGGTGAGCTACCGGTGCCGTTGCTCATCGAGCTCGATCCGCCCCCTGACGACGTCGCGGAACCGCCCCCGCCGGAGCTCGCGGCGCTCGATCCGCCGCTGCCGCCGGCCGCCGGCGTGAAACCGCTTCCGGTGCCCGCGCCGCCGTTCGTGGCCGGCGAGTTGCGCGGCCCTTGCGCCGAGGCAGGCACGGCGAGACACACCGCAGCGAGAGCAACGAACCACAATGCAATCGGTCGTTTACTCATGGCAATCCTCTCGAAACTCCTCAGGCAATGTAAGTATCGGCCTGTCGGCAAGGAATTGCACGTACAATTAAAGGTCCCGTGTTCGAGAGCACCACCATCCTTGCCGTCCGCCACCGGGACCGTTCGGTCATGGCGGGCGACGGGCAGGTGACCTTCGGTCAGACCGTCGTCAAGAAGGGCGCCAGGAAGATTCGACGGCTCTATAACGACCGGATTCTGGCCGGTTTTGCCGGTTCCGCGGCCGACTCATTCGCGCTGTTTTCGCGCTTCGAGTCCAAGCTCGAGCAATATCGCGGCAACCTGGAGCGGTCTGCCGTGGAACTCGCCAAGGACTGGCGCAGCGACCGCATCCTCCGCCGCCTCGAGGCCATGCTCGTTGTCCTCGACGCGAGCGCGATGTTCCTCCTCTCGGGCAACGGCGACCTGATCGAGCCCGACGACGGGATCGTCGCGATTGGATCGGGCGGACCGTACGCGCTGGCGGCCGCGAAGGCTCTGGCGCACAACACGGAGCTCGACGCCCGAGCGATCGCCGAGAAGGCGATGGCGATCGCCGGTGAGATTTGCATCTACACGAACCAGCATGTCGTGATCGAAGAGCTGTAAGTGCCCATTTACCTCCCCGAAACGACGCAGACGACGACGGACACGCTGACCCCGAGGCAAATCGTCGCGGAGTTGGACAAGTTCGTCATCGGCCAGAAGGCGGCCAAGCGCGCTGTGGCGATCGCGCTGCGCAATCGGATGCGGCGGCAGAAACTGGCGCCCGAGCTCGCTGAAGAGATCGCGCCGAAGAACATCCTGATGATCGGACCGACCGGCGTCGGGAAGACCGAGATCGCGCGCCGCCTCGCGAGGCTCGCGCAGTCCCCGTTCCTCAAGGTCGAGGCGTCGAAGTTCACTGAGGTTGGCTACGTCGGGCGCGACGTCGAGTCGATGGTCCGCGACCTCGTCGAGCTCGGCGTCGACATGGTGCGCGCCGAACGCCTCGAAGACGTGCGATCGAAGGCGGCGCAGAACGCGGAGGATCGGCTGCTCGACATCCTGCTGCCGCCGCCGCCCCCGGCGTCCGCTTCGTCCCCAACCGGCGAACCGCGCGAGACCAGCGGCACGCGCGAGCACTTCCGCGAGCAACTGCGGTCCGGACGGCTCGATGGACGGACCGTCGAGCTCGACGTCCGTGAGAAATCGAGCCCGTCGTTCGAGATCATCGCGGGCGGCAACGTCGAAGAGATCGACGTCAATCTCAAGGACATGCTGCCGGGACTGTTCCAGGGGAAGACGAAGCGCCGAAAGCTGAAGGTGCCCGAGGCGCTCGAATACCTCCGGCAGGAAGAAGAGCAGAAGCTGATCGACATGGACAGCGTCGCGCGCGCGGCGGTCGAGCGCGTCGAAGAAGCGGGCATCATCTTCATCGACGAGATCGACAAAATCGCCGGCCGCGAGGGTGGACACGGCCCCGACGTCAGCCGCGAAGGGGTGCAGCGCGACATCCTGCCGATCGTCGAGGGGACGACGGTCAACACCAAGCACGGGATGGTGAGGACCGACCACATCCTGTTCATCGCCGCCGGCGCGTTCCACGTCTCGAAGCCGTCGGATCTCATCCCGGAGCTGCAGGGACGCTTCCCAATCCGCGTGGAGCTCGAAGCGCTCGGCAAGGACGAGTTCGTCCGCATTCTCACCGAGCCGCGCAGCGCGCTCGTCAAGCAGTACACGGCGCTGATGGAGACGGAAGGGATCGCGCTGACGTTCACGCGCGACGCCATCGAGCGGATCGCCGATTTCGCCACGCGGGTCAACGAGCGCACCGAAAACATCGGCGCGCGGCGGCTGCATACCGTGATGGAAAAGCTGCTTGACGAAATCTCGTTCGAAGGGCCGGACCTCGACGAGAAGACCGTGACGATCGATGACGCCTACGTCACGCGCATGCTGGCCGACATCGTCAAGAACGAAGACCTGTCCCGGTACATCCTGTGAGGACTGCGATCTGCGTCGTCGCGCTGACGACGATCGCCTGCGGCAAGCCGGGTCCGCCGCTGCCGCCGCTGGTGCACATTCCGCAGGCGCCGGCCAACGTCGCTGCCGATCGACGCGGCCCGACCGTCGACATCACGTTCACGGTGCCGGCGGCGAACACGGACAACACGCATCCTGCCAACGTCGAACGCGTCGACGTCTACGCGATCACCGCGCCGGGCACCCTCACCGGCGACCAGATGCTCAAGCGCGGGACGAAGGTCGGGTCGGTCGCCGTCAAGGCGCCGAAGGATCCGGATGACACGGCCGACGAAGACGAGCCGGACGCAGACGTCGATCCCGCCGTCGGGCCCGGCCTCGATCAGGGCGCCGCGGCGCAGGTCTCCGAGACGCTGACCGCCGACGCGCAGAAGCCGGTGGATCTGTCGAAGGATCGCAAACGCGCGCAGCCGCGGCTCGACCAGTACGGTCCGCTGACCGGGCCGCCGCCGGACCTTCCCACGCGGACCTACGCGGCCGTCGGCGTCGCGGCCAACGGCAAGCGCGGCGCGTGGTCCAAGCCGCTCGCGGTGCCGCTCGTGCCGCCCCCTCAGCCGCCCGGCAAGCCGCTGATCGGGTACGACGAAAAGGCGATCACGGTGACCTGGACGCCCATCCAGCGCGGCGCCGCCGCGGACGCCGATGTGCTGCCGTCGAGGAGTATCGGCTCGCCGCCGATCACGATCGGGTACAACGTCTACGACGTGTCGCAGGCGGGAGGAGCAGGAACGAAGCTTACGGCGAGCGTGCTCGCCGATGCGACGTTCACCGACAAACGCATGGCGTGGGGCGAGCGGCGCTGTTACACGGTCCGTTCGGTCGAGACGATGGCGGGCATGACGATCGAGAGCACAGCCGCCCCGCCGGCATGCGAAACGCTGACGGACACGTTTCCGCCCGAGGCGCCCGCGAATCTCAAGACGGTCGCCAGCGAAGGCGTCATCAATCTGATCTGGGACGCCAACACGGAGGGCGACCTCGCCGGCTACCTCGTCTTCCGCGGCACCGCCGACGAGCTGAAGCCGATCACGCCGTCGCCGATCGTGGAAGCGCACTTCGAAGACCACGTGACCGCGGGTGTCCGTTACGTCTACGCGGTGAAGGCGGTCGACAAGGCCGGCAACGCAAGCCCGTTTTCAAACCGTCAGGAAGAAACGGCGCGCTGAACTGTGATTTAATCTCGCGCGATGGATCGGCTCTACCGGATCGATCATCAGGGCTCGGCCGGGTACGCCGTCGAACGTGACGGCGTACTGTGTCGGACGACCGGCGATGTGTTCGGATCCTATTCGGCCGGCGCGGCCATTGCCGGCGGACTGAATGCGCCGGGTCTGAAGATGCTCCCACCCGTGACCCCGTCGAAGATCGTCTGCGTCGGGCTGAACTACAAGGACCACGCGGCGGAGACGGGCAAGCCGCTGCCGTCGGAGCCGCTGCTCTTCATCAAGCCGTCGACCGCGGTGATCGGGCCGGGTCATCCGATCCGGGTGCCGCCCGGTGTCGGCCGCATCGACTACGAGGCCGAGCTCGGCATCGTGATCGGCCGCCGTGCGCATCGCGTGCCGCGCGCGAAGGCGTGGGACTTCGTAGGTGGCCTCATCTGCGTCAACGACGTGACGGCGCGCGATCTGCAGAAGAAAGAATCGCAGTTCACGCGGTGCAAGGGATTCGACACATTCGCGCCGATCGGACCGTGCATCGCGGTGGAATCCGGTGCTTCGGCCGGCGCGCCGAGGATGGTCGAGTCCTACCTGAACGGCGAGCGGCGCCAGTCGTCGAGCACCCGCGAGCTGATCTTTCCAATCGACGTGCTCGTCGAGTTCATTACGTTCGTGATGACGCTCGAGCCGGGTGACATCATCGCGACCGGCACGCCGGCGGGCATCGCGCCGATGAAGCACGGCGACAGGGTTACGATCATGGTGGAAGGCGTCGGCGAGCTGACGAATCCAGTGGAGGCTGAAGCATGAAACTCTTTGTCGACACCGGCAGCATCAAGGACATCGAGGCCGTCGCCGCGCTCGGCATCATCGACGGCGTAACGACCAACCCGTCATTGCTGGCCAAGGAGCCCGGCGACTTCCGGCAGAACCTGAAAAAGATCTGCGACATCGTCAAGGGTCCGGTCAGCGGCGAGGTGACGGCGACCGACTTCGCCGGCATGATCACCCAGGGCCGCGAGATCGCGAAAATCGATCCGCACATGGTCGTCAAGGTGCCGCTGACGCGCGACGGCATCCGCGCGTGCAAGGCGCTCTCGGGCGAGGGCACCCGCGTCAACGTGACGCTGTGCTTCTCGCCGGCGCAGGCGCTCCTGGCGGCGAAGGCCGGCGCGACGTTCATCAGCCCCTTCGTCGGCCGCCTCGATGATGTCGGAACCAACGGCATGGAGCTGGTTCGCGAGATCGTCGAGATCTACGACAACTACGACTTCACGACGGAAGTGCTCGTCGCGAGCTGCCGCCATCCCATGCACGTCATCGAGGCCGCGCGAATGGGCGCCGATATCGCCACGTGTCCGCCGGCAGTGATCGATTCGCTGTTCAACCACCCGTTGACCAGCATCGGCCTCGAGAAGTTCCTCAAGGACTGGGAGAAATCGCAGGCGGTGAAGGTCTGAGCGACCCGCACAAGACGCTCGCAGACCTCGAGCAGCGGGCCGAGCTGGGCGGGGGAACGGCGCGGCTCGAGCGCCAGCACGCTGCCGGCAAGCTGACGGCGCGCGAGCGGATCGACCTGCTGTTCGACTCCGGCACGTTCGAGGAGCTCGACAAGCTCGTCATGCACCGGTGCCGCGACTTCGGTATGGAGACGCAGCAGGTGCCGGGAGACGGCGTCGTGTCCGGCCACGGCCTCGTGGACGGCCGCCAGGTGTTCGCCTTCGCGCAGGACTTCACCGTCTTCGGCGGATCGCTCTCGGAGACCAATGCCGCGAAGATCGTGAAGATCATGGACCTCGCCGTGCACCTCGGCGCGCCGGTCGTCGGTCTGAACGACTCGGGCGGCGCGCGGATCCAGGAGGGGGTGCTGTCGCTCGGCGGCTATGCCGACATCTTCCTGCGCAACACGCTCGCATCGGGCGTCGTGCCGCAGATTTCCGCCATCATGGGCCCGTGCGCGGGCGGCGCCGTCTACTCTCCGGCGATCACCGATTTCACCGTGATGGTCCGCGACACGAGCTACATGTTCGTGACCGGCCCGACGTCATCAAGACGGTGACGCACGAGGACGTGACCAAGGACGAGCTCGGCGGCGCGATGACGCACAACGCGACGAGCGGTGTCGCGCATTTCGCCGTGGCCGACGACCGCGAGTGCGTCGCGCTCATCCGCGAGCTGCTGTCGTTCCTGCCGTCGAACAACCTCGACGAGCCGCCGCGGACGCCGGCGCGCGATGCGGCGGACCGCGAGGATGCGGCGCTCGATCGGATCGTGCCCGAGTCGCCGAACCAGCCGTACGACATGCTGGACGTGATCCACGCCGTGGTGGACGAGGGTTACTTTCTGGAAGTCCACCGCCACTACGCCAAGAACCTCGTCGTCGGCTTCGCGCGCCTCGACGGGCGTGCCGTCGGCATCGTCGCCAACCAGCCGGCGGTGCTCGCTGGCGTGCTGGACATCGACGCGTCGGTGAAGGGCGCGCGGTTCGTCCGCTTCTGCGACGCGTTCAACATCCCTCTCGTCACGTTCGAGGACGTGCCCGGGTTCCTGCCCGGCACCGTCCAGGAGTACGGCGGGATCATCAGGCACGGAGCCAAGCTGCTCTTTGCGTTCGCGGAAGCGACGGTGCCTAAGGTAACGGTGATTACGCGGAAGGCGTACGGCGGCGCGTACTGCGTCATGTCGAGCAAGCACATCCGCACCGATTTCAACTACGCGTGGCCGACGGCGGAGCTCGCCGTGATGGGGCCCGAAGGCGCGGTCAACATTCTCTACAAGCGGGAGCTCGACGCCGCCGCCGATCCTGCGCGCGTGCGCGGCGAGAAAGTCGCCGAGTTCCGCGAGATGTTCGCGAACCCGTACATTGCCGCGGCGCGCGGATTCCTCGACGAGGTGATCCATCCGCGCGAGACGCGCCGCAAGCTGATCACGGCGTTGAAGAATCTGGAAACGAAGCGCGACAAGAACCCGCCCAAGAAGCACGGCAACATTCCGCTGTGACCATGAGACGTCGTGCCTTCGTGGTTTCGTGCCTTGCCGTTGCCGCCGCGGTATTGGCTGCGCAGCAGCGTCCGGCGTTTCAACTCGAGGAAACGACGATCGCGCAGATCGAGTCGGCCTTCCGCGACGGCTCGCTGACCTGTCGGTCGCTGGTTGATCAGTACCTCGCCCGCATCGAGGCCAACGACAAGAAGGGCGCGGCGATCAACGCGATCGTCCTCACCAACCCGGACGCGCAGAAGATCGCCGACGACCTCGATCGCCGGTTCAAAGCGTCCGGGCCCGTCGGGCCGCTGCACTGCATTCCGATCATCGTCAAGGACAACTACGAGACTGCGGAGATGCCGACGACCGCCGGCTCGCTGTCGCTCAAGGGCATGATGACCGGCAAGGATGCCTTCATCGTCAAACGGCTGCGCGATGCCGGCGGAGTGATGATCGCCAAGTCGAACATGGCGGAATTCGCGTTCAGCCCCGTCGAAACGGTGAGCTCGATTCTGCCCGGCTACACGCGCAACCCGTACGACACAGCCCGCGCCACCGCTGGTTCGAGCGGCGGCTCGGCCGCCGCGCTCGCCGCGAACTTCGCCGCGATCGCGACGGCGAGCGACACGGGCGATTCGATTCGCGGTCCCGCGGCCCACCAGGCGCTCGTCGGCCTGAGGTCGTCGATGGGCCTGGTCAGCCGGACGGGAGTGGTGCCGTTGAATCTGAGCGCGGATATCGCCGGCGTGCTGACGCGCACCGTGGCCGACACGGCGACCGTGCTCCAGGTCATCGCCGGTCCAGATCCCGCCGATCCGGTCACGGCGACCGGGCGCGACCACGTCGATCCGAACTACGCGGCCTCGCTCAAGAAGGACGGTCTGAAAGGCGCGCGGCTCGGTGTCCTGCATCACGCGTACGACACGCCGACTCTCGACAAGGACGTCGCCGCGGTGTTCGCGGGCGCGATCGGCGAGCTCCAGAACCTCGGGGCGGCCGTCATCGATCCCGCCACAATCGACAACTTCGACACGCTGCGCCGCGGCGGCGGCAACTGCAACGAGTTCAAATACGACCTCAATCGATATCTCGCGGGTCTGGGGGACAAGGCGCCGATGCATTCGCTCGATGACATCATCAAGTCACGGCGGTTCCATCCTTCGATCCAGCAGCGGCTGGAGTCGGGACAGGCCGCCGACGAGACACCCGGCGTGTCGCCCGGCTGCAAGGCGCGCGACGAGTTCCGCGACCGACTGCGCGCCGGCGTGCTGAAGCTCATGGACGACCTGCAGCTCGACGCGCTCATCTACCCGACGTGGAGCAACCCCCCGCGGCTCATCGGCGACCTCAACACGCCGGGCGGCGACAACAACCAGCTCTTCTCGCCGAGCACCGGATTCCCGGCGATCACGGTGCCGATGGGCTTTACCCATGGGACGCTTCCGGCGGGGCTCCAGTTCTTCGGGCGCGCGTGGAGCGAGCCGACGCTCATCCGCCTGGCCTACGCCTACGAACAGGCGACGCACCACCGCCGCCGGCCGACGCTCCGATAAAATAGACAGCTCTGAAGAAAATCCTGATCGCCAACCGGGGCGAAATCGCCGTCCGCGTGATCCGGGCCTGCCGGGAGATGGGCATCTCGCCGGTCGCGGTGTACTCGGAATGCGACCGCGCGTCTCTGCACGTGAGGCTGGCGGACCAGGCGTTCCCGCTGGGGCCGAGCGCGCCGCGCGAAAGCTACCTCCGGATCGATCGCATCGTCGACGCCGCGAAGGCCTGCGGCGCGGACGCGGTGCATCCGGGCTACGGTTTCCTGGCCGAGAACGCCGAGTTTGCCGCCGCGGTCGCCGATGCCGGTCTCACCTTCATCGGTCCGACCGCCGAGGCCATCGCCGCCATGGGGAGCAAGACGGCTGCCCGCCACGCGGCGAAGCGCGCGGGCGTGCCGGTCGTACCCGGAGGCGAAGATCCGATTCCTGCCGATCTGCCCGACGCCGCCATCGTGAAGATGGCTGACGCCGTCGGCTATCCGCTGCTCGTGAAAGCGGTCGCCGGCGGCGGCGGCAAGGGCATGCGGACGGCCGCGGGCGCTGCGGACATCGCGGGCGCCGTGCGTGCTGCGCGATCCGAGGCGGGCGCCGCGTTCGGCGACTCCGCCATTTATCTCGAACGACGGCTCGCGCGGCCGCGCCACATCGAAGTGCAGCTGCTCGGTGACACGCATGGGATCATCATTCCCTTCGTCGAGCGCGAGTGCTCGATTCAGCGGCGCCACCAGAAGGTCGTCGAAGAAACGCCGTCGATGGCGGTAACGCCGGCCATCCGCGCGGCCATCACGTCGGCTGCCGCCGCGGTCGCGAAGGAAGTCGGCTACACCAACGCCGGCACGATCGAGTTTCTCCTCGACGAGACCGGACGCTTCTATTTCCTGGAGATGAACACGCGGCTGCAGGTCGAGCACCCGATCACGGAGATGGTGACCGGCATCGATCTCGTGCACCGGCAGATCCGCATCGCGTGTGGCGAGCGTCTCGAGGTCGATCCCGCGCGGGCCATTACGCCGCAGGGGCACGCGATCGAGTGCCGCGTCTACGCCGAAGACCCGGACCGCGGCTTCATGCCGTCGCCCGGAAGGATTCTCGACCTGCGCGTGCCTGCGGGCCCCGGGATCCGCGACGACAGCGGCGCGGTGCCGGGCTGGGACGTGCCGATCTTCTACGACCCGATGATTTCGAAGCTGGTCGCGTAGGCCGAGGATCGTCCGCGCGCGATCGCGCGCATGCGGCGCGCGCTCGGCGAGTACGTCGTCGCCGGCATCAAGACGACGGTGCCGTTCTTCTCGTGGCTGCTCGCGCAGCCCGAGTTCATCGACGGACGGTTCCACACGACGTATCTCGACGACGCGCTCGCGTCCCGCAACGGGCGTCCGTTTGCCGAGCCGACCGCCGACGCGCTGGACCTCGGCGCCATCGCCGCGGCGCTCGACGCGGCGATGTCCACGAACGGCTCGCAAGCCGCGACGCCCAGGACCGGGTCGCGCTGGACGGCCGAAGCCCGAGCGGAGGGCGTCCGGTAGGCCGGTCACACATGCGGTACGAGGTCGACATCGGCGGGCAGAAGCGCCAGGTTTCCGTCGCCCGGTCGGGCGACGGTTTTGCAGTAACGCTCGACGGCCGGACCTTTCAGATAGACGCAGCGCGCATCGACGGGCACACGCTGTCGCTGCTTGTGGACAGGGTGTGGCCGTCAGGCCGCAGTCCGGCGGGTCCGGAACGCGCCGTACACGACGTGACTGTTGCGCCCGGCACAGACGGCGCCGTCATCGTCCGCGTGGGTACGACGCCGATTCCAGTGACGGTCGACGGCAGGCGGCTGCGCGCGCGCGGCGCGGCGGCGGACGCGGGATCGGGACCCCAGCGGATCGTCGCGCCGATGCCCGGCAAGGTTGTGCGGGTGCTCGCCGCGGCCGGCGACGCGGTGAAGGCGCGGCAGCCGATGGTGGTCGTCGAGGCGATGAAGATGGAAAACGAGCTGCGCGCGGAACGCGACGGCACCGTAGCCGAAGTACACGCGCGCGAGGGCCAGCTGGTCGACGCCGGAACTCTCCTCATAGTGCTCAAGTGAAATTCCTCAATCGCCTGCGCGCGCACCCTGTTTTGAGGGCCTTCAGCTACGCGATCGCCATCGTCATGGCGATCGTCGCCGCCGTCATCGTCGTGTCGTTCACGATCGACCTCGGACCGCTGGTGCGCGCGAGGGCCGAGGAGGCCGCGTCGAAGCAGATCGAGCGTCCGGTCCACATCGGCTCGCTGAGGATTCATCTATTCAGCGGCCGCGTCGTCGTCGAGAACCTCGCCATCGACGGCCTGCACCGCGGCGACCGGCCGTTCTTCACCGCGAAGCGCCTCGAGTTGTCGTTCGACTGGCTGCCGCTGCTGCCGCTGCCCGGCGGCCGCGTGAAGCCTGACTTCAGCATCACCGGCGTCGATCTGACCGACTGGCAGATGCTCGTCGAGAAATGGGACGAGGCGCACAACTTCCCGAAATTCACGCGGGACGACAACGCACCGAGAAAAGAGCGGCCCATCAGCGTCACGCTGAAGTACCTGCGCGCCAGGCGGGGACAGTTCACGTTCGAAGATCACGAGGCGCCGTGGAGCATCGTCTGTCCGAACCTGGACATCACGATCGGGAATCTGCCGAATTACCACGGCACCGCGGTGTTCTCGAAGGGTCTCGTGACGATCCAGGACGACGTGCCGATGTGGGCGGACATGAAGGCGCAGTTCGTCCTCGACGGCCCGCGCGTCCATCTCGAGCGGATCGATCTCGTTACGGACGGCGCGAAGACGATCGCGCGGGGCGACGTCGATCTCGCCAACTGGCCGAACCAGACGTATCGTGTGCAGTCGCGCGTCAATTTCCCGCGCATGCGCGAGATCTTCTTCAAGGACGAGAACTGGCGTCTGACCGGCGACGGCGACTTCAACGGCACCTTCGCGCTGTTCAAGGGCGGGCGGCGCGATCTCAGCGGCTCGTTCGCCAGCGACGTGTTCGGCTTCGGCGACTACCGGTTCCCGTCGCTCTACGGATCCTTGCGCTGGACCGAGACCGGCTTCGACGTCTGGCAGGCCGGGTCGAAGTTCTACGGCGGAGACGCGAAGTTCAGCTATGCGATCAAGCCGCTCGGCGCGAAGGTCCGTCCGACAGCGACGTTCGACGTCTCGTACGCCGGCGTCGATCTCGCGCGCTACACCGACTTCGAGCGGCTGCCGGGGCTGCGCTTCGCCGGCGCGGCATCCGGACACAACACGCTCGAGTGGCCGCTTGGCCGGTTCGTCGACCACCACGGCGGCGGTGACATCACGGTCGCGCCTCCGCCCGGCGTCGCCGTGATGACGCCGTCGCGCCCCCCCCCA
>DASQHH010000572.1:0-2290 GCA_035632195.1 Vicinamibacterales bacterium | reverse complement strand
CGAGTCGCCGAAGAGATTCACGAGTGGGTGCGCGAGCTCGATGCCGCCGATCGATATCGACGCCAGGCGTCCGATGTCGGACGCCGTCGAGCCGCCGACGCCGCCACCGCCGGTGCGTCGAATCGTCGGGCTGACGCGCTCGCGCAGCCGATTCTCGTCCACGAACGCCTTCGTGAGCGCGAGCGATCCGCCCGAGCCGACGTCGACGACACAATGCGCATGCAGCGTTGTGCCATCGGCAAGACGGAGGTCGGCATCGATGTGCGGAAACAGGTTGATGAGCGTCACCGGCACTGAGACCCCGGGGCCGTTGTAGCTGAACGCGTCGCGATCGTAGACGCGCAGCTCGCTGCGCGCGTAGTCCAGCGCCAGCACGTGCCGGCCGATGAAGTCGTCGCCGAGGATTCCATCCATTCGGTGTCCTTCGCGCGCCGGAAGCGACGATAGGTCGATGGCCGTGGCGACGCTCTGCGCGATCGAGGTACCGGCGAGTGTGACCGTCGCGACGTTGACGCGCGCGCCGGAGACTCGCCCGGGGCCCGCTCCACCGACGCTGAACGTCTGGCCGAGGCCGACGCCGAGCTGCTTGGCCGGGTTGAGATCGAGCGACGTCGCGCCGGCGCCGGTGTCGAGAATGAACTCGAGCTCGTGGTCCGAGACGCAGACCTTCACATAGATGTGGTTGCTCCACACCTCGATCGGAATGGTCGTCGGCTCGGCCGGCGTTTGAACGGCGGGGGCGGCGGGACAGGCGACAGTTGGCCGAGTGGACCAACCGGGTGCTGTCGCGGCGGTCAAAGCGCCGGCGAGAAGAGCGACGATCGTGAGCATGATTGGCTTGGACACTTTCCTGTTGAAGCCGGTTGCTTTGCAGAAAACCTGCCGGGGCGGGCTTCCGAAGCGGATCGGGGCACACCCGTTGCCCTTTGTACCGGGACGGCGCCGCATCAGCGAGCGCCCCCACTCAAAGGTCGCACCGGAGGACCTAATGCAACGCATTTCAATGATGATCGCCGCTGTCGCGGCCGCCACCGCCCTGAGCGGTGTGGCGAACGCGCAAGGCGACCAGGGTCGCGGACGGGGCCGCGGCCACGACGAACACCAACAACCTCAGGCGTCGCAGGACGACCAGCGCCGCCGCATGCAGGACGAGCAGCGCCGCACGGACGAATACCGCAGGCACCTCGACGAGCAGGTGCGCGACGCACAACAACAGGCCGCGGCGCTCCAGCAGGCAAGACGCACGGCCCAGTACCGTGCCCAGCAGGAATACGCCGAGCAGCTCCAGCGCCAGCAAGAACAGCTGCGGGCCGAGCGCCGGTACGACAACGATCCCTACGTCGTCGCCGCGCCGACGTTTCGCTACTCCTACGGCGGCTCGTACCACGAGACGAACCAGTACGGCGCCGACCTGTTGCGCCAAGCGGTGAACGACGGCTATCGCCGCGGCTATCGAGCCGGCGTCGCCGATCGTGAAGACCACTGGCGCGCCGACTACTCGAATTCACCGGAGTATCGGGAAGGGACGTTCGGCTACTCAGGCAGCTATGTCGATCTCTCGGACTATCAGTACTACTTCCGCCAAGGGTTCCAGCGCGGCTATGACGACGGCTACTACAGCCGGTTCCGGTACGGAAGCTCGTCGAACGGAGCGGCGTCCATTCTCGGCAGCGTGTTGACGGGAATTCTGCGTCTCACATCGCTGAGGTAGCACACGTTCGCGAAGCACGGTTGTGAGTTTGGGGCCGTCAGCCGCGAGCCGATGGTATCACCGGCGACTCACGGCTCACGGCCCTCTACTCGCAACCGGTATGACGCATGCCTCACAGCTGTCCGCGCGATGACAACGCAACGGATCGTTGCAGCAAGCATCGACTGATTAAGAGACCTTAACAAGCCGACGCAGTCAAAGCCTGTCGTGACGCGTCCGTTGCGTACGACGCATTTGTCGTTGCCCATCCGTCACACGACGCACGTAAGCTCGGCGGTCGCAGTTCGACCTCTCACCGTTTGCGCCGAGCGCAGGAGATCCAGCCTCATGATCAGCAGGCAGCCGCACGTGCGTCCGTCGGCCGCGCGTTTCGCGATCGCGTCTCTCACCGTCGCGCTAGCCGCGGGCTCGGCGACGGCGCAAGGAAACAGCGCATTCTTCCTCCCCGGGAACCTCGTCGTCTCGAGATCCGTGTTCAGCCAGAACCCCGCGCTCCCGGCTTACCCGTTCGTCTTCAACGCCGACCTGGTCGATGCCAGCTTCGGAATCACGTCGCGTATTATGCTCGATAAACCCACC
>DASQHH010000571.1:0-4597 GCA_035632195.1 Vicinamibacterales bacterium | reverse complement strand
TCACGATCGCGCTGCTCGCAGCCAGCGGTCCGACGGCGGTCTGGCGCCACACCGGCATTGGCGCCGGCCGCGCCGGGCTGACGACCATCAATTCGTCGAACCAGCTGCGCGACTGGATGCAGGCGGAGCAGCGCGCCGTCGCCTGGCAGGGAGACGGCGTCGAGAGCAGCATCGCGCTGTCCCGCGATCCGCAGGGCTTCGCGTTCGTTGTCAATGGGAAGACCGACGGCAACGCGCGGCGCGATGCGGGCACGCAGGTGATGAGCGGCCTGATCGGCGGCATCCTTCATCCGCATCCGCGACGCTCGCTCGTAATCGGCCTAGGGACGGGCAGCACCGCCGGCTGGCTCGGTGCCATCCCGCAGATGGAACGCGTGGACGTGGTGGAGCTCGAGCCGCTGATTCTGGATGTCGCCCGGGACTGCAAACCGGTCAACCAGGATGTGCTCAACAACCCGAAGGTCCACATCAGCATCGGCGACGCGCGCGAAACGCTCCTGACGACCGGAGACCGTTACGACATCATCGCGTCGGAACCGTCCAACCCATTTCGCGCGGGCATCGCGAGCCTGTTCACGCGGGAATACTACGTGGCGGCGACGAGCCGCTTGAATCCTGACGGGCTCTTCATCCAGTGGGTGCAGGCGTACGACATCGACTCGCGGACGCTGCGCACCATCTACGCGACGATGGCGTCCGTGTTTCCGTCGGTGGAAACCTGGCAGACGAGCCTCGGGGACCTGATGCTCGTGGCCGCCACGCATCCGCAAACGTATCGGACGCGGGATCTCGCGGCCCGCATTCAGGAGGAACCGTTCAAGAGCGCGCTGCGGGACGTCTGGCGCGCCGTCGACCTGCAGGGCTTCTTCGCGCACTACGTCGCCGGCGACGCGGTCGCCCGCGCGATCGCCTCGGCCCGCGACGTCGAGCTCAATACGGACGATCGCAACGTCGTTGAATTCGGATTTGCGAGAGCGCTTGGCGAGGGACCGTCGCCGCTGCCGGATCGCGTGCGCCAGATGGGCGCCCAACTGCATGCCGCGCGGCCGCCGCTCGACGATGCGTCATCCATCAACTGGCCCGCGGTCGATACGGAGTGGATCGGCTATCAGGTGTCCGAGGGGACGACGAACACCTTCAGGGTCGGGCCGGAGACGGACCCGGAGACGAGCCGGCGGGCGGCGCTGATCAGTTATTACACGCGCGGCGACATTGCGGCGGCGCGGCAGGCGTGGACCGCGCGCCCGAACGAACCGCGCGATCCGAGCGAGACGGCGATGGTCGCGGCGATCGCGGCGGACTCGGGCGCGCCGAACGCCCAGCCCGCGATCGAGCGCCTTGGGCCCATCAGTCGCGGCGAGGGCTTCACGTTAGCGGCAGTGCTTCGAACCCGGCAAGGAAAGATCGACGAGGCGGCGACGTACCTGGAGGCGGCATTCGCGGAGTTCCGCCGCGACCCGTGGCCGATGGCGCGGTTCAAACAACAGGCGCTGGATCTGGCCAATGCGATCGGCGAGCAGTCACAGCCGATGGCGGGGCGGATGATCGCTGCGCTGCTGCAGCCGTTCTCGGTCGACGCGTTCGACGCGCAGCGGCGTCTGACGATCGTCAACCTTACGCGCGCGGCAGGGTTCGCGAAGTTGTGCCGCGAGGCAATCAAGCCGCTCGAGCCGGACGTCCCGTGGACCGAGCCGTTCCTCAACCTGCGGCGTGACTGCTATACCGCCACCGGCGATGCCCGCGCGGATGGCGCCACCCGCGACCTGGTCGAGTTCTACTCGCACGAATCGCTGCCGCTCGCGGCGGGCATCGGTCCGCTGCAGCCGTAACGTTAGCTCGAGGCGATAACGGATTACGCGACTCTCATACGGTCAACCTGCCGGCGTATTGTCTGGCTGTCGACCTCGAACGTCGTCCGCCGAAGAAGATGGAAGGTGATTGCAGCAAGACCGTATGCGGCCAGCGCCACGAGTACGGTCGCCCGGAAGCCCAGCCACAGCGACAACAGCGCGCTGCCCACGCCGCCGACGTTCGTGAAGAAGCCATTCGTGCTCCAGGCCCAGGCAATCGCCCCTCGCGGCTTCGCCGACAGCGCCAGGATGCCGATCGGAAAGGGCATTCCCATGAAGAATGCCTGCGGCAACATCATCCCCGCCGCCGCCGCCAGTCGCACCGGCAACGGCTGCGTCATGACCACGCGGCTGAGCGCCGGCTGCACGAGCCAGAGCAGCAGGCCGCTCGCGACCACGCCGGCAAAAGCCACGGGCCAGCGTTGGGAGTGGGTCCCGACGACGCGCGCCGACATTCGGCTGCCAATGGCTGCTCCAACGAGCACGACCGCAAGGACGGTGACAATCGCGTAGAGCGGGTATCCGATCAGTTTCGTAAAGCGTTGAATGAACACCAGCTCGATCGTGATGAAGCCCACGCCGAGCAGCGAGAAGTACGCGAGCGTGGACGCCTTGCCCGCCCACCGCTCGCGTCCGACTGACGAGCGAACCATCGGAAGGAGGATGAACAGCGCGCCGTAGAAGAGACTCGCCGCGGCGGCGCCGATCAGGTGCACCCAGTCTTTGGGAAGCCACCCGCCGAATAGCTCAGTGTTCAACGCCCACACGGTGCCGAGATCGGCACCTGCGCCGCGGTCCACGGTCAGTCGCGTGGGCGTCCGGCGCACGAACCGGAAGAACGGGTGATCGTCGGTCGCCGGCGTCATGTCGACCGATGCGGTGCGGACGAGCGCCTGGGGAAGGTGGCCGCCGTAGAACACGTCCGGCAGAAAACTGAGGTCCGGGCGCAACGGATCCTCGGCGATCCGGTACGGCGCCTCGCCGACGGCCGGGAACCCGAAGAACGAAGAGAGATCCGCCATCTGTCCGGGCGTCCACGGCGACATCTGGATCAGAATCGTCGGCAGGTAGTCCGGGATCGGCTCCTGGTGATGGACGACGACGACATGACGCCGGAAATCGTTGCGCCCCAGCGACTGCCAGGCAGCTGCAGCCGTCGACACGACGCGCGGATAGAACAGATGATTGATCTGCAGGATGCCGTTCGGACGGAGATGCGTGAAGTACTCGCGAAAGGCGTCGGTGGTCACGAGATAGGCGGGTGAGACAGCGCCCGCGCCTTCGGCGACGCTGGATGTCGTGTAGTTGCTGAAGATTTGAATGACGTCGTACCGCTCCGGCGTGGCGCGCAGAAAACTGCGGCCCTCCGCCACCTGCACGTGCACGCCGGGGCGATCGAACAGGTGCCCGATGTAGTCGGCGTAGCGCCCGGTTGCGAGGCGCACGACGGTCCCCACCATTTCAATCGCATCCACATGCGCGGCGCCGTACATCAACGCCGCTTTCGTTTCCTGCCCGCCGGCGCTGCCGATGATGAGTGTCGAAGCGTTCGTGTCCCGCTTGAGATAGTGCGCGGCGATGACTCCTCGCTGCCAGAACTGCGCCATCAAGCGGTTCGGGAGTTCACGCCGCAGCGCCTGGAAATCCCCATCGAATGGATAGAACGTCGACGTCTGGGATCCGCCGTCATAGGCGATGTGTTTGTGTCCACGGTCCTGCGGCCCGAAGGTGGGGGTCGGTTCGTCGAGAACGGCGATTTGCGAGATCGGATCCCACGTCGAGACCTCCAGGCGTCCGAGCGCGATCTCGCTCGAGGTGCCGCGCTTGTCGTCGTGAAGCGCCAGGGTCAGGTACCGCGGTCCGATGAGGACAGGGACGACCGCCATGCCGATCGCTGTGCCCCCAAGAACCATTCGCCAGCGCGCGGTGGCCGACAGCACGGCGGCCGCCGACACGGCCACCAGCGACGCGATGAGCAGCAACCGCTCGGGCCCGAAGGGCTGCACGAGCGGCACGATCAAGACCGTGCCGAGCGCGGCGCCGCTCAGGTCATAGAAATAGAGGTGGCGAATGTGTTGGGATGCCGTCGAGAAGATCCGGCACAGGCACCATCCGACGAAAAAGAACGGCGCGAAGACCACGAGGTACAGCAGGAGAAACCAGATCGCCTGCGTCGTGAGGTGCGTGCCGGCGCGATCGATGGAGAACGGGATCGCGTTCAGCAGCAGCGGGATGGCCCAGACGCTCAGGCCGAACGCCATCGAGAGCTTCGAGAGTGTCCACCCGGAGTCGGCGGCGGCGTCGACCGGTGCGAGCACGTCGCGCAGGCCTCCGGCCGCGAGGCCGAACATCGCGCAGCTGATTACCATGAACGAGAGGTTCTGCCAGAGGAGGACATCGAACACACGAGTCAGCAGAACCTCAACCGTCAGCGATGTGAGGGTAAGTAGAAACACGGCGACGTACGTACGACGCATCAAGCGCTCGCCAAGACTTTCCCTGCCCCGCGCGTCGGCTATGCCACGGCAATGCCATCCTCATGTGACGGCACGTCGTGGACGCGCCTGGGAATTTCTTTTCCGCACGCGCGAACGTCACCGTTAAATGGAAGTCGAACGCCTTCGAGGATCCGTAGAAAAGTGCAAGGAGGATCTAAAGGGGCCGCGGCCGCCGCCTCAGAACTTGAACCGCGCCGACAGCTGCACTTGCCGCGGCGGCCGCGCGCTGACCGGCTGCAGGAAGAGCGG
>DASQHH010000570.1:0-2554 GCA_035632195.1 Vicinamibacterales bacterium | reverse complement strand
TGTTCCTCGGCCGCGAGAAACGCGAGTACACACGCGCCACCACCGCGCAGAAAGTCATGCGCGTCAGCGGCAAGCACAACGACCTCGACAACGTCGGCCCGTCGCTGCGGCACCACACGTTCTTCGAGATGCTCGGCAACTTCTCGTTCGGCGACTACTTCAAGAAGGACGCGATCAAGTACGCCTGGACCGTCCTGACGGAAGTCTGGGGCATGTCGCCGGACAAGCTCGTCGTGTCGATCTTCAAGGGCGAACAAGGCATCCCACGAGACGACGAGGCCTTCGACATCTGGCGTGCCTACGTCCCGAAGGACCGGATCCTCGAGCTCGGCCTCGACGACAACTTCTGGCAGATGGGCGAAACGGGGCCGTGCGGCCGCTGTTCGGAGATTTACTACGTCCGCGGCACCGGCGCGGACCCGGAGATCGAGGTCTGGAACAACGTCTTCATGGAGTTCGAGCGCTTCGAAGGCGGCGTCCTCAAGCCGCTGCCGGCGCCGTCGATCGACACGGGGATGGGCCTCGAGCGCGTCACCGCGGTGCTGCAGAACAAAGAATCGAACTACGACACCGACTGCTTCATGCCCCTTTTGACGCGCATCGGCGACATGGCGGGCAGGAAGTACGCGCGCTCGAACTCGCCCGACGACATCGCCATGCGCGTCGTCGCCGATCACATGCGGTCAACGACGTTCCTCATCGGCGACGGCGTGATTCCGTCGAACGAATGGCGCGGCTACGTGCTGCGGAAGATCATGCGGCGCGCGATGCGGCACGGAAAGCACCTCGGGTTGAGCGACCCGTTCCTGCACCAGCTCGTCACGGTCCTCGACCGGGAGATGGGCGACGCGTATCCGGAAGTCCGCCGCAACCGCGAGACGATCGAGAAAACGATTCTCGCGGAGGAGCAGCGCTTCGATGCCGTGCTCCGCGACGGACTCCCCCGCCTCGAGTCGGAGCTCGCCAAGGTCTCCGGCACGAAATCGAAGGTGTTGTCCGGCGACGTGGCCTTCAGGCTGTACGACACGTTCGGCGTGCCGTACGACTTCATCGAGGACACGGCGGCGACGCAGGGCGTCAGCGTCGACAAGGCCGCGTTCGATGCGGCGATGGAGGGCCAGCGGTCGAAAGCCAGGGACCAGAGCGCGTTCGGCGCGGCGAAGAAGGACGACTTCGTCGTCTCGTCTGAGGAACCGCTCAAGCAGGCGGGCGATCAGTTCGAAGGCTACTCGTCCACGCGCGTCGGCGGCGTGCCGATCCTCGCGCTGTTCGACGAGGGCCGCCGGCCCGTCGACGGGCTATCGCAGGGGAAGTCCGGATACATCGCGCTCGCCAAGACACCCTTCTATCTCGAAGCCGGAGGCCAGGTCTCCGACGCGGGGCGGATCGCCAGCGAGGCGACCGGCGCGTCGGCAACGGTCGAAGGCATGGCGCGTATCCGCACCGGTATGCCGCGCGCACATCGCGTGAAGGTGACGCAGGGATCCCTGAAGCTGAACGACATCGTGACGGCGGAGGTCGACGCGGCGGTCCGCGACGCGACGCGGCGCAATCACACGGCGACGCACCTGCTGCACGCGGCGCTCCGCCAGGTGCTCGGCGCGCACGTGAAGCAGGCAGGGTCGCTGGTCGCGCCCGATCGGCTCCGGTTCGACTTCGTGCATTTCCAGCCGATTACGCGGGAAGAGCTGGACCGCATCGAGCGGATCGTCAACGAGCAGATTCTCCGGAACACGTCCGTGACGACCGAGGTGCGGTCTACGGAGGAGGCGATCAAGTCCGGGGCGATGGCGCTGTTTGGCGAGAAGTACGGCGACAAGGTCCGCGTCGTCAGCGTGCCCGGGTTCAGCATGGAGCTGTGCGGCGGCACCCACGTGGCCGCCACCGGCGATATCGGCCTCTTCGCCATCGTAGGCGAAAGCGGCGTCGCCGCCGGCGTCCGCCGCATCGAGGCGCTGACCGGAATGGGCGCTGTGGCATGGGCGCAGCACGAGCGGGCGACCGTGACGGCGCTGCTCGACGCGCTGCACGTGACCGGGGACCAGGCCATCGACGCGATCGAGAAGCTGCACGCCGAGAACAAACGGCTGGCGAAAGAGGTCACTCAGCTGAAGACGAAGGTGGCGCTCGGCGGAGGATCCGGCGGCGACACGCAGGACGCCGGCCATGGAGCCAGTGACACCGTCGAGGTCAAAGGCGTGAAGCTGTCGCGCCGCAAGGTCGCGGACCTCGACAAGGACGCGCTGCGGGGCCTGGCGGACTCGCTGAAAGCCAAGCTGAAGACCGGCGTCGTCGTCCTCGCCTCCGCGAACGACGGCAAAGTGCAGATCATCGTGTCGGTGACGCCCGACCTGACGTCCCGCGTCAAGGCGGGGCAGATCGTCAAAGAAATCGCACCTATCGTGGGCGGCGGCGGCGGCGGACGACCGGACTTCGCGGAAGCCGGCGGCCGCCAGCCCGAGAAAATCGACGAAATGCTCGCCGCAGCTGAGTCCGTCCTCGGCAAGCTCCTCAGCTGAGCGCCTCAGAGGCGTCTCGGACCCAGGTCCGACCG
>DASQHH010000569.1:0-4663 GCA_035632195.1 Vicinamibacterales bacterium | reverse complement strand
ACTCGGCAAGAAGGCCGGCCTCGGTGACGTGGTTACGGCTGCGGTCAAAGAGGCTTCGCCCGACGGAACGGTGAAGAAGGGCAAGGTTGTCAAGGCGGTGATCGTCCGCACGCGTAAGGAGTATCGCCGTCGTGATGGTACCTACATCCGCTTCCACCAAAACGCGGCGGTAGTGATCAACGACGCGATGGAGCCGGTTGGCACGCGCGTGTTCGGTCCGGTTGCCCGCGAGCTGCGCGAGCGCAAGTTCATGAAGATCATCTCGCTCGCGCCGGAGGTGCTGTAACCGTGTCCCGGCTGGCAACCCCACTGCGCAAGAACGACAACGTCCTCGTCATCTCGGGCAAGGACCGCGGCAAGCGCGGCCGCGTGCTGAAAGTGTTCCCGGGCGTCGACGGCAGGAACCGCCTCGTCATCGAGGGCGTGAACCTGATCAAGCGCCACACGAAGCCGAACCCCGGCAAGAACGTCAAGGGCGGCATCGTCGAGCGCGAAGCGTCGCTGCATGCGAGCAACGTGCAGCTGGTCTGCCCCGAGTGCGGCGCGCAGACGCGCGTCGGACGCAAGATCCTCGGCGACGGACGCAAGGTCCGCGTCTGCCGCAAGTGCAACGGAGTCGTGGACAAATGAGCGCGCGACTGAAAGACAAATACCTCAAGGAGGTCGTGCCCGCCCTCCGCAAGGAGTTCGGCTACACGAGCATCATGGCCGTTCCGAAGATCGAGAAGGTCGTCGTGAACATGGGCCTCGGCGAGGCGACGTCGAACGCGAAGATCGTCGACACCGGCGCCGACGAGCTCGCCCGCATCACGGGCCAGAAGCCGGTGACGCGCCGCGCCAAGAAGTCGATCGACGCCTTCAAGGTCAGAAAGGGCATGGCGATCGCGAGCATGGTCACGCTGCGCGGGGAGCGGATGTGGGAGTTCCTCGACCGCCTGATGAACATCGCGCTGCCGCGCGTCCGCGATTTCAAGGGCGTCTCGCCCAAGGGATTCGACGGCCGCGGCAATTACACGCTCGGCCTCCGGGACCAGCTGCTGTTTCCCGAGATCGACTACATGAAGGTCGACAAGGCGCGCGGCATGAACGTGTCCGTCGTGACGACGGCGAAGACGGACGAAGAGGCGAGGAAGCTGCTGCAGTTCATCGGCATGCCGTTCCGGCAGAATTGAATCTATGGCCACCACCGCAAAGATCGCGAAGGAATCGAAGACGCCGAAGTACAAGATCCGCCTGCGGAACCGCTGCCGGCTCTGCGGGCGCCCGCGCGCGTACATGCGCAAGTTCGCGCTGTGCCGCCTGTGCTTCCGCAAGCTCGCGCTCGAGGGCGACGTCACGGGCGTCACCAAGAGCAGCTGGTAGAGCCGAGAGCTGATAGCTGAAAGCTACTGAGAGCAGACATGACTGATCCCATTGCCGACATGCTCGCGCGGATCCGCAACGCGGTGACCGCCAAGCACACCCGCGTCGATATGCCCGCCTCGCGGCTGAAGGCCGAGATCGCGCGCATCCTCCAGGACGAGGGCTACATTCAGGGCTTCAAGGTGCTCGAGTCCGAGGCGACGAAGAAGGCGCCGGCCACCAAGACGCTGCGCCTGTTCCTGAAGTACGGACCGCACGGCGAGCGCCTCATCACCGGCGTCGAGCGCATCAGCCGTCCGGGCCGCCGCGTCTATTTCGGCCGCGATGACGTGCCGGACGTGCTCGCGGGCCTCGGCACGAGCATCCTGACGACGTCGCGCGGCGTGATGACCGGCAGAAACGCGGTCAAGGCGGGCGTCGGCGGCGAAGTCCTTTGCAATATTTGGTAGCTGAAGGCTGACAGCTGAGAGCTTGATATGTCTCGAATTGGAAAAAAACCCATCACGCTGCCGAAAGGCGTGACCGTCAAGATCGCGGACGGGGCGGTCGAAGTGAAGGGCCCCAAGGGCCAGATGCGCCAGACGTTTCCTGCGACCATCGCGTTCGAGCAGCAGGACGGCCACCTCGTCGCGAAGACGGCCACCGAAGATCCGCTGCTCGGAAAATTCCACGGGCTCGCGCGCAGCCTCGTCCACAACGCGGTCGTCGGCGTCACTGAGGGCTACAAGAAGGAGCTCGACATCGTCGGCGTCGGCTATCGCGCGGAATTGAAGGGCAAGCAGGTGATCTTCGCGCTCGGCTACGCGCACGCCGTGGTCTTCGACATCCCTGCCGGGATCGACGTCGCCATCGAAAAGCAGACGCACATCACCGTGACCGGCGTCGACCGTCAGCTCGTCGGTCAGGTCGCCGCGAACATCCGCCGCCTGCGCAAGCCGGATCCCTACAAGCAGAAGGGCGTCCGCTACACGGGCGAACATCTGAAGAAGAAGGCCGGGAAGACCGGCGCCAAGGCCTAGGCCCGACGAGGGCCAGTGAGATTGTCATGAAGATCAACACGAAGGACGACCGCCGCCGGCGGATTCAGCTGCGGCAGCGCAAGCGGATCATGGGGACGAAGGAGCGTCCGCGGCTCAGCGTGTTCCGCAGCGTCTCTCATATCTACGCCCAGGTCATCGACGATCTGGCGGGGCAGACGCTCGCGTCGGCTTCGAGCGTCGACGGCACCGTGAAAGGGTCGCTGGCGAAGGGCGCGAAGGGCGGCAACCTGAAGGGCGCCGAAGCGATCGGCAAGGCCATCGCGGAGCGCTCGATCGAAAAAGGCATCAAGCGCGTGGTGTTCGACCGCAGCGGATTCCTGTACCACGGACGGATTCGCGCGGTTGCGGACGCAGCGCGCAAAGCAGGGCTGGAATTCTGACCGGGGGGCAGGGGCCCCCGGAGTACATCATGCGAACACGTGAGCGAATCGACGCGGGACAACTCGACATCAAGGACACCGTCGTCTCCATCAACCGCGTAACGAAGGTCGTCAAGGGCGGGAAAAACCTGAGCTTCTCCGCGCTGGTCGTCGTCGGCGACGGCAACGGCGTCGTCGGTTTCGGTATCGGGAAGGCGAAGGAAGTCCCGTCGGCAATCAAGAAGGGGATTGAGGCGGCGAAGAAGAACCTGATCCGCGTGCCGCGGCAGGGGACGACGATTCCACACTCCATCACCGGGATATTCGGCGCGGGACGCGTGCTGCTGAAGCCGGCGCCGGACGGCACCGGCATCATCGCGGGTGGCGCGGTCCGGGCGGGCGTCGAGTCGGCGGGGATCACGAACATCCTGACGAAGTCGCTCGGATCGGCGAACCCGCACAACGTTGTGCGCGCGACGTTCACCGGGCTGGCGACGCTCAAGGATCCGACGGCCGTACAGCGGCTGCGCGGGAAGGAACTGGACTATGCCCAATCGGCGAACTGACACGAAGGGCCGGCCCGGAGGCACCGTCAAGGTGACGCTCGTCAAGAGCCCGATCGGGTTCAAGAACAACCAGGAAGCCGTCGTGCGTGGTATGGGCCTGCGGCGCATCCGACACACGGTGGAGCTGAAGGACACGGCCGCGACGCGCGGCATGATTCACAAAGTTCAGCACCTCGTCGAGGTTGAGGACTAACCGTCATGGGTCTGCATGATCTCCGTCCCCCGAGGGGGATGAAGCACGCGAAGAAGCGCATCGGCCGCGGCCAGGGTTCCGGTCAGGGCAAGACGGCGGGGCGCGGGCACAAGGGCGCGAAGTCGCGCTCGGGCTTCCACTACAAGCGCGGGTTCGAAGGCGGCCAGATGCCGCTGCACCGCCGGGTGCCGAAGCGCGGCTTTCACAACCCGTTCCGGATCGAGTACGAAGTCGTCAATCTCGACACGCTCGGGCTGAAGTTCGAGCAGGGCGCCGTCGTGACGCCGGAGCTGCTGCACGAGAAGGGCCTCGTGCGGGGCGGCAGCCCGAAGATCAAGATCCTGGCGCGCGGCGAGGTCGGCAAGGCGCTGACCGTCAAGGCGCACAAGTTCAGTGGCAAGGCGGCGGAGAAGATTGCCGCGGCGGGCGGCGCGGCGGAGCAACTCGCGTGAACGACAGCCTGAAGAACATCTTCACGATCTCGGACCTGCGCACCCGCGTGCTGTATACGCTCGGACTCCTGGGCGTGTACCGCATCGGGCATCACATCACCGTGCCCGGCGTGAACATCGGCGCGCTCAACGAGCTGGCGCGGCAGCTCCAGGGCACGCTGTTCGGCATGTACGACATGTTCTCGGGCGGGAATCTTTCGCGCGTGACGATCTTCGCGCTCGGCATCATGCCGTACATCAGCGCGTCGATCATCCTGCAGCTCCTGACGGTCGTCTGGCCGTACCTGGAGAAGCTGTCGAAAGAGGGCGAGCTCGGCCGCCGGAAGATTACGCAGTACACGCGGTACGGGACGATCCTGCTCAGCGTCGTGCAGTCGGCCGGCATCGCGGTCTTCCTCGAGCGGCAGACGAAAATCGCCGGCGGCCTCCCGCTTGTCTATCACCCGGGGCTGGGGTTCCGGCTGATGACGATCCTCACGCTCACGACCGGGACGTGCTTCATCATGTGGCTCGGCGAGCAGATCACCGAGCGCGGCATCGGCAACGGCATGTCGCTCATCATCTACGCCGGCATCGTGGTCAACCTGCCGCGCGCGGTGATGCAGACGGTCGACCAGATGCGAACGGGCCAGCTCGGGTTCATCCGCTTCCTGTTCCTGATCGTGCTGATGGCAGTCGTCGTGGCGGCCAT
>DASQHH010000568.1:0-12277 GCA_035632195.1 Vicinamibacterales bacterium | reverse complement strand
CTTCGCGAGCGCGTCGACGACGCCTTCGGTCTTCTCCGACACCATGCCCCGCCACTGGAGCTCGTCGAACAGACTGATCATCTCGGTAGTATACGAGCCGAAACTTCGAACGTGCGGCCAGACGCCGCTGTCCAGAGGACCGACGCTCGCGTTTCGCTGCCGTACGCCGGCGAAAGCGCGCTGTTCTGTCCAGAGAGTTCGGCCGAGTGTCCAGAGAGTCAGACTGACAGCGGCCCGGGAGAGCGTGACAGTCCGTCGAGTGCGCCCGACTGTCGACCGAGTTCCACGGCAAATGGTCTGAAACAGCCTGACGGGCGTCCGAGTTCGCCTGACTGTCCTTCGAGTCCGGCTGAAACCTGTCTGCGAGCGCGCGCGCGGGTCTGGAACCGACTGCAACGCCGTTAGAGTCCCTGACACCGGGGGCTCACGGAACGGTGCTGCATTACGATAATCGGATGGCGGCGGTCTCGCGGCGCGCTGCAATCGTCCGGATGCTGTCCCTCGGCGCGGCCGGCGCCGGCGCCGGAACAGCAGGATACGGTTTCGCCATCGGACGCCATGAACTGTCCGTGACCCGCGCCGCGCTGCCGGTTGACGGACTCCCGGCGTCGCTCGCCGGGCTCCGAATCGGGCTGCTCACCGACATCCATCGGAGCATCTGGGTCTCGCATGACGACGTCGCGCGAGCCGCGTCGGCGCTGATGGCGGAACGTCCGGATCTGATCGTGCTCGGCGGGGACTACGTGAGCTGGGGCACGCGCGATCACAGCTACGCGGGACCATCGGCCGAAGCGCTGGCGCCTCTGACTGCGCCGGCCGGCGTCTTCGGCGTGCTCGGGAACCACGACGATGACAAAGTCGTCCCAGCGGCCCTCGCGAAAATCGGCGTCCAGATGTTGAAGGACGCCCGGACGCGCCTCACGGTCCGCGGCGAAGCGATCGACCTGATCGGCATCCGGTTCTGGACGCGCCGGCTGGCCGATATCGCGTCCCTCGCACACGGCGCAGCCCGGGCCGCCATCCTCGTCGCGCACGACCCGCGGCGCCTCGCCGAGGCGGCTGCGCTCCGGATTCCGCTCGTGCTCTCAGGACACACCCACGGCGGCCAGGTCGTGCTGCCGGTCGTCGGCGCGCTCGCGGCGCAGAAGTTTCCGGTCGTCGCCGGCGCCGCGAAACAGGATCGGACGACGATGTTCGTCAGCCGCGGCCTGGGAACCGTGTATGTTCCGGTCCGCGTCAACTGTCCGCCTGAAGTCGCGATTCTCACGCTCGAGGCGGCGGTGTGACACCGCGGGCCGTGGCGGCAGGCCTGACGGCGTGCGTCTGTGCCGCGATCGTTGCCGCTCTGCTGATTCACCGCTACGCGATGCCGGCGCCGGCGTTCTACTTCGTGAACGATCAACCGGCGTATCTCTCGCTCGCGAAGCAGCCGTTCGTGCAGACGCCGGCCGTGTACGCACCGGCCAGTTGGCGCGTGTTTCCGCCGCTCGCTGCCCGCGCGATCGCTGACGCCACGGGCACCGATGCGGAGCACGGGTTTCTGCTCCTCACGTTCGGCTGCCTCGCGCTGATGCCGATTGCGGCGTTCTTTTTCCTGACGGCTCTCGGACTGTCGCCGCAGACCAGCCTCGTCGGCGCAGCCGTCGTGGCGTTGTCGCCGACGATGCTCGGCTACGCCGCGTGGGACGTCGTGCGCGTCGATCCGCCGTCGCTCCTGCTGCTGTTCGTCGCGTCGTACGCCGTGATTCGCCGGCTGAACATCCTTCTCATCGCATCCATCGTCGCGCTGGCGCTGACGAAGGAAACGGTGTTCCTGGGAGTGTTCTTCGCGCTCGCGTGGGCGGTGCGGTTCGATCGCCGGATGCTGCCGTCCGCCCTCGCGTCGCTCGCCGCGGCCGTGGTACTGAGAGTGTTCGTCCTGCCTCGCGTCATGCCGTCCCCGATCGCCTTCGACAACCTGTTCGCTCTGAACGACCTCATACGGCAGTTCACGCCCAGATACGCGGCGCGACGTCTGCTGCTCGCGAGCGCAACGACGTGGAATCTCATGCTCCCGCTGGCCGCGCTCTGGCTCGCGACGTCGCTTCGAGACCGGCTGGCGCAGGTGCTGCTCGCGGCCATCATCGTGGCCGAATCGCAGATCCTCGTGGCGAGCGAAACCCAGCGCATTGTCGCTGCCGGCTACCCGTACGTTGTCGCCTGCGCCGCGTTCGCGCTCGAGAGTCTCGGGCCCCGCCGGCGTGCCGTCGGCGCAGCGCTGGTGCTCGCGCAGCTGCCCTGGTTGTGGGAGAACGGACGGATCGTCCATCTCGCGTGGCTCCGCGGCGTGGAGATCGGGATCGCGATCGCGACCGTGGCGGTGGTGCTGTGGGGTGCGCGCTACGCCCGGACGAACCGGCGGCCCTCGACGGTCCAGCCGCCCGCGAGCACGAGCCCGATGGCCTCGGGGTAGAGCCGGTGCTCCTCGACGAGGATCCGGGCGGACAGCGTTTCCACGGTGTCCGTTTCGAGCACCGGGACCGGCGACTGGAGCACGATCGGTCCGTCGTCGAGACCGGAGGTGACCAGGTGAACGGTCGCGCCGGTGATCCGGACGCCGTGTTCGAGCGCCTGACGCTGCGCGTCCAATCCTGGAAAGGAGGGCAGCAGCGACGGATGAATGTTCAGGATGCGGTGGCGATACGCCTCGAGGAGCGGCGCGCCGACGAGCCGCATGAACCCCGCCAGGCAGAGCAAGGAGACCTCGCGCTGCTTCAGCACGTCGACCAGCGCACGATCGTAGGAGTCTCGGTCGGCGTACGCACGCGGACTGAGATGCAGCGCTTCGATCCGGGCTTCGCGCGCGCGCAGCAGACCCGGGGCGTCGGCCTTGCTGGAGACGACAATGGCAATCGCCGCATTCAGGCGACCCTCGGCGATCGCATCAATAATCGCCTGCAGGTTGCTGCCGCGGCCGGAAATCAGGACCGCGATTCGCGGTTTCGTCACCACGTCTACGAGTACACGACGCGTTTCCGACCCGGCACGATGGTGCCGAGGCGCACGGGGCGCTCGCCGGCACGCTCGAGTGACGCAAACGTCCGATCGACATCACCCGCCGCGCACACGATGACCAGTCCGATCCCCATATTGAACACGCGCAGCATCTCGTCGTCGCCGATGTCGCCGCGCTCCTGAAGCAGCCGGAAGATCGGCGGCACGGTCCACGAGCGGCGGTCGATCTGCGCCGCGCACCCGGGAGGCAGCACGCGCGGCACGTTTTCCGTGATCCCGCCGCCGGTAATGTGGGCGAGCCCCTTGACGAGCCGCTGCTCCAGCAGGGGGCGCACCGCGGACAGGTACGACCGGTGCGGCGCCAGCAGCGCTGCGCCGATGGTCGTGCCGAGCTCCGTAACGTAGCTGTCGGCCGTCAGGCCGGAGGTTCCGAACAGCACGCGCCGCGCCAGGGAATAGCCGTTGGTGTGGAGGCCGGACGAGGGCAGCGCGATCAGACCGTCATCTGGAGCGATCGTCCGGCCGTCGATCACCTGCGACTTCTCGACAACGCCGACGATGAAGCCGGCGATGTCGTATTCGCCGTCGGAGTAAAAGCCGGGCATCTCGGCCGTTTCGCCGCCGATGAGCGCGCAGCCGTTTTCACGGCAGCCGCGGGCCACTCCGCCGATCACCTGCTCGGCGACGGACGGCGACAGGCGTCCGGTCGCGAGGTAGTCCAGGAAGAACAGCGGCTCCGCCCCCTGCACGAGGATGTCGTTCACGCAGTGATTGACGAGATCCGCGCCGACGGTGTCGTGGCGCCCGGTCATGAACGCCACCTTCAACTTCGTCCCGACGCCGTCGGCGCTCGACACCAGGACCGGTTCGCGGAACCGGTCGCGATCGAGCTGGAACAGTCCGCCGAACGATCCGATGTCCGAAAGCACGCCGTTCGTGAACGTCGCGCGCGCCAGCGATGTGATGCGGCGGACCGTTTCGTTGCCGGCGTCGATATCGACGCCGGCGGCCTTGTATTCCGTCATTTCAGCTTCGACTGCACGTCGCGGATGCCGGCCTGGAGCCACCCCCGCTCGTTGCTGTTGGTGGAATTTCTGTCCAGGGCCTGGAGAGCAGCGAGACGGGCTTCGAGCGCCGCGCGGCTGCCCGGCTCCGCGGCGAGCGCGATGTCGGTCAACTGCAGGGCGCGGGCGGGATCGTCCGCGGCCACGGCGCGTGCGCGGGAGGCGACGGCATCCGCGCCGCCGGCCAGGGTCGCGACATCCTTGTAGGATTGCGAACGGTCGCCATACATCGTCGACGGGTTGCCGTCGAACCAGCCGGCGTAGCCCTCGTAGATGCCGCGGATCGACCACGTCAGCTTGCCGTAACTTTCGCCCACGTCCAGCGCGGGCGGCAGTCTGATCTCGCGCATCAAGGTGAAGACGTCCTTGCCCTCGTTCATCCCCTTCACCGTCGCGTCGTGCACGAAACGGATCGCGTCGCGATACTGGGTCAGCCGCCGCTTGATCTCGTCCCTGCCGCGGATCGGCTGTCCGTGGCTCGGCAGGACGAGGTCGGGCTGGAGCGCCAGAACGGTGTCGAGCGATTCCACGTAGTCGAGCGCCCAGCGCGGCATCGTTCCCCGAAGGGTGTACAGGTTTGGAAACGATTCGTAGTAGTTGTCGCCGATGAATGCCGTCTTGAACTGCGGAATCCAGACGGTGAGGTGATCGGGCGTCTCGCCCGGCGTATGAATCAGGTCGAATTCGACGTCGCCGACGGTCAGCGTATCGCGCTCGTCGAACGTGCGAGTGGGTGCGAACGCGACGGCAGCCGCCGCCGCGGCCGGGGTCGCGCCCAGGCCGAACTGCTCGGCATTGCGGCGCCCGAAGAACCCGGCCAGCGTCCGCTGGTAGCGCGCAAATGCCGCGTGATTCCGCTGCGCGATGATCTCGGTCCCCGGTTCCCGCCAGATCCGGACTCCGCCGGTGTGATCGCCGTGCGCGTGCGTCAGGACGATCGCCTTCACCGGGGCGCTGCTCTTCGCGGCGAGCGCCTGTTTGTGCGCGGGCGCGACCGCCGCCAGGCTCGTATCGATGACGACATTGCCGGCCGACGTCGTGACCAGGAACGTGTTGCTGGCCGGCACGGCGACGACGCGATCCGGGTTCGAGCCGGGGGCCCCCGCCCCCCGGCCGCCGGTCCCGACGGCAACGCCGATCGCTTCGTAGATCCCGTGGCCGAGGTCGAGGACGCGGACCGGCTGCGCGGCCGCCGGCGCGGCGGCGAGCGTCGCGGCCCCGGCGGCAATAACGGCTGCACTGACGGCGGCACTGGCGAGGCGCATGGTGGTGTCCGGTTAGAAGTCGAGCCTGGCGATGAGCGTCTGCATCAGCGCGCGCCGCGGCGATCCGTCGGCTGAATCCCAGTAGGCGCGCCGCACAAACGCGAAGAACCGTTCCTTGTCGAGATCTTCTTCGAGCATGTCGAAGCCGTCGGCGAGCAGCGCGATGGCGCCCTCGCGATCTCGGTAGCCTTCGAGCACGGTCAGGGCGAGTGGCGTGCGCCGCAGCGCCACCGTCGCGAACGCGAGCGCGACGGGCGCGCGCGTCGAATCGTCCTTCGCCGGGATACCCACGTCGAGGAGCGCGTCCACGGCGGGCTGGCGGCCGGCGACGCCGAGCGCCCCCAGGCCGGCAGCGGCCGCGCGCAGCAGCTCCTGGAATCCGGCGTTCTTGTCGGAAAACTTCAGCGTCTCGACGAGGAAGCCGATATGCGCGTCGCAGTTGACGTCGAGCAGGCAGATGGCCGCGGCGATGGACGGCTGCGCGGCACGCGGCGCGGTCCGCTGCAGCCCGGCAAGCGTCTCGAGCGCGCGCGTGTCGTGGATTTTGCCGAGCGCCAGCGCGGCATCGTCCTGCAGCGGCCCCTCGGCCTTCGCGACCTCCGTGATGGCGTCGTAGGCATACCGGGCCCTGTAGTCGCCGAGCGCCTCGATCACCGAGCTCCTGAAGAAATCCTCTCCGCGGCTGACGTCGCGGACGAGCCCCTGCTGCGCGCCGAGGACCGCCGGCGCCGCGTCGACGGCGATCAGAGCGGCAAGCGCGCGCACGAGCGCGGGGCGCACGAACTCGCCCTGCTCCTTGTCCAGCGCGGCGACGAACGGCTGCAGCAGCGACGCATCGGGCTCGCGCTCGAAGTAGCCGTAGGCGACGGCGCGGAGGCGATCGTTCGGGCTCGCGAGCGACTGACGCATCGCGTCCCTGGTGCGCGGGTCGTTGAAGCCGGTCAGGATCACCAGTGCGCGATAGCGGACGTAGCCGTCGGCGTGTTCGGCGGCGGCCTGAAGCAGCGCGGGCACCGCCTGGGCCGGCGTCGTCCGCCGGACGAGCCTCGCCGCGTTCGTGCGCGTCGCGTAATCGAGGTCCCCGAGCTTGTCGATCGCCGCCTTGAGCTGCTCGGCGCTGACGGCCTGAGGAGCGCTCGGTTCCTGGGCGCCCACAGTGCCGCCTGAGAGCAGGCCAACCAGGCCGCAGACGAGCGCCGCCGCGACGCGGGTCGTCATCGAATCAGCCTGCGACGATTTCTTTGAGCGCGAGCTGAAGGTACTGCTTCTCGTCGCGCGGGAACTCGACCGGGTAGATGCCGGTGTAGCAGGACCGGCAGTACGACCCGTGTTCCGCGCCGACGGTACTCAGCAGGCCCTCCAGACTCAGGTAGGCGAGGCTGTCCGCCTCCAGAAAGTCCCGGATCTCGTCGAGCGTGTGTGTTGCGGCGATGAGCTCGCTCTTGCGCGGCGTGTCGACGCCGTAAAAGCAGGGTGAAATCGTCGGCGGGCAGCTGATTCGGACGTGCACTTCCTTCGCACCGGCGGCGCGCACCATCCGCACGATCTTCCGGCTCGTCGTGCCGCGGACAATCGAGTCGTCCACCAGGGCGACGCGTTTGCCGTCGAGAATGCTCCGCACCGGATTCAGCTTCACCTTGACGCCGAAGTGCCGAATCGACGCCTGGGGCTGGATGAACGTGCGGCCGACGTAGTGATTGCGGATGAGACCCATGCGCAGCGGCACGCCCGCTTCGTCCGCGTAGCCCATCGCGGCGCAGACGCCCGAATCGGGCACGGGGACGACGACGTCCGCCTCGACCGGCTGCTCGCGCGCGAGGACGCGCCCGAGGTTCGTCCGGACTTCGTTGACGCTGCGCCCGAACACGTAGCTGTCCGGCCGCGCGAAGTACACGTGCTCGAAGATGCAGTGCGCGAGCGGCGCCGGGGGGAACGGCTTGACGGACTTCAGGCCGTCGTTCGAGACGACGAGCACCTCGCCCGGCTCGATGTCGCGTTCGTACGTGGCGCCGATCAGATCCATCGCGCACGTCTCGGAGCAGACGACCCAGGAGCGATCGAGGCGCCCGAGGGCCAGCGGCCGGAAGCCGTGCGGGTCGCGAACGGCGACCAGCCGATCGCGCGTCAGCACCACGAGCGAAAAGGCGCCCTGCACCTGCGACACCGACTCGACGATGGCATCGTCAACGTGGCGCGCCTTCGAGCGCGCGTAGAGATGGAGGATGACCTCGGTATCGCTGTTCGACTGGAAGATCGAGCCGGACTGGACGAGCTCTTCCCGCAGTTCCCTGGCGTTGACGAGATTGCCGTTGTGGCAGACGGCGATCTGGCCGTGCGCGCAGTCGATCAGAATCGGCTGCGCGTTCATCAGCTTGCTCTCGCCGGCGGTCGAATAGCGGACGTGGCCGATCGCGGAGGTCCCCGGCAGCGAGGCCAGCGCCGCTTCGTCGAACACGTCGGCGACGTAGCCCATCTCGCGCGAGAGGCGGACGCGTTCGCCGTCCGACGCCGCGATTCCGGCGCTCTCCTGGCCCCGGTGCTGCAGCGCATACAGCCCGAGGTAGGTCATGTTGGCCGCCTCGGTGTGGCCGAAGATGCCGAAGACGCCGCATTCGTCCTTGAATTTGTCCATGTTTTCCCGGCGGGCCTGAAGGCCTGCCCTACATCTTTTCCCGGACAACGGTTTACGCGACGCGTTTCTCGAAATATCGCTCGATCGCGGACGACCACGCCCGCTCCGCGGCGTCCACCGCCACATCGATGGCCGGTTCGCCACCCACGTCGATGCGCAGCCGGCTGCCGCCGACGCGGCCGATCATCCGGACCGCGACGTTCCCGTTTCGAGCGCGCTCGAGCACCCGCGCGACGTGCTCCGGCGCCACCGACACCACCACGCGCGACGCCGATTCGCCGAAGAGCGCTGCCGCGGCGTCGATCGACTCCCGCCGGCTGATATGGTCCGCGTCGATGCGGGCTTCGGCGCCGAGGCCGCCGGTGTCGAAACAGCATTCGGCGATCGTGACTGCGAGGCCGCCATCCGAACAGTCGTGGGCGGAGCGCAGCAGGCGGGCGTCGGCGAGCGAGACGAGCAGCGACTGCAGCGACCGCTCCGCGTCGAGGTCGAGCACCGGCGGCGCGCCGCGGACCAGACCGTGAACCGCCTTCAGGTACTCGGTGCCTCCGAGCTCGCCGCGGTCGTCGCCGAGCAGGATGATCGCGTCGCCTGCCTGTCGGAACCGGCGCGAGACGACGCGGTCCGCGTGTTCGAGCAGCCCCACGACGCCGATGATCGGCGTCGGATAGATGGCGCTGCCGTCGGTCTCGTTGTACAGGCTGACGTTCCCGCCGGTAATCGGCACGTTCAGCGCCCGGCACGCGTCGCCGATGCCTTCGACCGCCTTCGCGAACTGCCACATGATCGGCGGACGCTCGGGGTTGCCGAAATTCAGGCAGTTGGTCGCTCCGAGCGGGCGGGCGCCGGCGCACGCGACGTTGCGCGCCGCCTCGGCGACGGCGAGCATCGCGCCGCGGTACGGATCGAGATAGCCGTAGCGGCCGTTGCCGTCGACCGACATCGCCAGCGCGCGATCCGTGCCCTTGATGCGCACGACGCCGGCACCGTGGCCGGGGAAATTGATCGTGTTCGTCCGCACCATGTGGTCGTACTGACGGACGACCCATCGCTTGCTGCCGATCGTCGGCGACGCGAGCAGCGTCATCAGCGCGGGGTTGTGATCGTCACCGGGGTCTTCGAGGCTCTCGAGGTCCAGCATCTGGACCTCACCGAGATAGTCCGGCTCGCTCATCGGACGGCGATAGACCGGCGCCTCGTCGGTGAGCGCGCGGTTCGGAATCTCGGCCACGACGGCACCGCGCTCCTTCACGCGAAGCATGCCGTCGGTCGTGACCTCGCCGATGCGCACCGCGTGCAGGTCCCATTTGTCGAATACCCGTTCGACTTCATGCTCGCGGCCGCGCTTCACGACGAGCAGTATGCGCTCCTGCGACTCGCTGAGCATGATTTCGTACGGCGTCATACCGGTTTCGCGCTGCGGGACCAGCGACACGTCAATCTCGATGCCGGATCCCCCGCGCGACCCCATTTCGGTCGTCGAGCAGGTGAGCCCGGCGGCGCCCATGTCCTGGATGCCGACGAGCGCATCGGTCTGCATCACCTCGAGGCACGCTTCGAGGAGCAGCTTTTCCATGAACGGGTCGCCAACCTGCACGGCGGGGCGCTTCTCCGCCGACTTGTCGTCGAACTCCGCCGACGCCATCGTGGCGCCGTGGATGCCGTCGCGTCCGGTTTTCGCGCCGACGTAGTAGACCGGATTGCCCGCGCCGGACGCGGCGGCTTTGATGATGTCGCCGTGCTTCGCGACGCCGAGGCAGAAGACGTTGACCAGCGGGTTGCCGGCGTAGGTCGGCTCGAACGCGATCTCTCCGCCGACGATCGGGATGCCGATGCTGTTGCCGTAGCCGGCGATGCCGGCGACGACCCCTTCGAGAATCCGCCTGGTCCTCGCGGCATCGCTCACTCCGGGGGCCCCTGCCCGGTCCTCGATGGAGCCGAAGCGGAGCGAATCGAGCAGCGCGATCGGCCGCGCGCCCATCGTGAAGATGTCGCGGATGATGCCGCCGACGCCGGTGGCGGCGCCCTGATACGGCTCGATGAACGACGGATGGTTGTGCGACTCGATCTTGAACACGGCCGCGTAGCCGTCGCCGATGTCGACCGCGCCCGCGTTCTCGCCCGGCCCCTGCAGCACCTGCGGCCCTTCCGTCGGCAGCGTCTTGAGGTGGACGCGCGAGCTCTTGTAGCTGCAGTGCTCGGACCACATGACCGAGAAAATCCCGAGCTCGGTCAGGTTCGGCTCACGGCCGAGGAACGCGACGATCCGCTCGTACTCGTCGCGCTTGAGGCCGTGCCGTTCGAGGGTCTGTGGATCCATCGCTCGCCTAAAGGCTCGCGCTCCTAACGGGGTCGCTGGCACCGACCGGCTGGAGCGCGAGGCTTTCAGCCGAGCGGGACCATTTCATGACCGACTCGAACATGATCCGGCCGTCTTCGCCGCCGAGCAGCGCTTCGCACGCGCGTTCCGGATGCGGCATCAGGCCGAAGACGTTGCGGCCTTCGCCGCAGATGCCGGCAATCGCGTTGACCGACCCGTTCGGATTGAAGGCATCGTCGATCTGGCCGGCCGGACTCGTATAGCGCAGCACCACCTGGCGGTTCTTCTCGATCCGTTCGAGCACGTCGGGCGGCGCGTAGTAGTTGCCTTCACCGTGGCCGATGGGAATCCGGAGCACGCTGCCCGCGCGCGCGGCGCACGTGAACGGCGTGTCCGTCTGCTCGACGCGAAGAAAGACGTGCTCGCACCGGTACTTCAGTCCGCGATTGCGGAGCATCGCGCCCGGCAGCAGACCGGCTTCGAGCAGAATCTGAAACCCGTTGCAGATGCCGATGACCGGGCCGCCGCGGTCGGCGTGCGCGCGGACGCTGGCCATGATCGGCGAAAACCGCGCCATCGCGCCGGTGCGCAGGTAGTCGCCGTGCGCGAACCCGCCCGGCAGGACGACGACGTCGGCGCCCTTGAGGCTCGTGTCCTTGTGCCAGAGATAATCGGCGTCCTGGCCGAAGACGTCCTTCGCGGCGTGGTACGCGTCCTCGTCGCAATTGCTGCCGGGAAAGACGACCACTCCGAATCTCATGACCGGTCTCCACTCGGAGCAAGCTCCGCCCCATCGACTTCAATCCGATAGCTTTCGATGACGGGATTCGCCAGCACCTTGTCGGCGACTTCCGCGGCCAGCTGCTTCGCTCGTGCCGCTTCCGTCGTGGCGAGATCGAGCTCGAAATACTTTCCCTGCCGGACCCCTTCGACCGACGCGTAGCCGAGCGAATGCAGCGCTTCGGCGATCGTTCTGCCCTGCGGGTCGAAGACCGACGGTTTCAGCGTGACGAAGACACGGGCTCGCATTCGAAGACTCTCGTGAAAATGTGATCGACGTGTTTCAGCTGCTCGTCGAGATCGAACGAACGCTCGATCACGGCGGGCGGCAGCACGCGCGTCACGTCGGGATCGGCCAGCAGCAGCGCCTTGAAGTCCCTCGCCTCTGCGAACGACCGCATCGCGTTCCGCTGCACCCATTCGTACGCCTGTTCGCGCGGCACGCCGGCCTTCGCCAGCTCGAGCAGCACCGTGCCGGAAAACACGACGCCGCGCGAGCGGTTGAGATTCTCGCGCATGCGATCGGCGTACACAACCATTCCCCGGACGATCCGGGTGAATCGGCGGAGCATGTGGTCGACGGTGATGAAGCTGTCGGGCAGGATCACGCGCTCCACCGACGAGTGGGAAATGTCGCGCTCGTGCCAGAGCGCGACGTTCTCCATCGCCGCCACCGCGTTGCCGCGCACGAGCCGGGCCAGGCCGCAGATCTGCTCGCAGCCGATCGGGTTGCGCTTGTGCGGCATCGCCGACGACCCCTTCTGCCCCTTCGCGAACGGCTCCTCGACCTCGCCGATTTCGGTCTTCTGCAGGCCGCGAATCTCCAGCGCGAACTTCTCGAGCGATGCCGCCGTGATCGCGAGCGCGGTCAACAGTTCCGCGTGGCGATCGCGCTGGATGACCTGCGACGCGACCGGAGCCGCCTCGAGGCCGAGGCGCTTGCAGACGTCCGCTTCGATCGTCGGAGGCAGGTGCGCGAACGTGCCGACGGCGCCCGACAGCTTGCCGACGCTGATCACCGCCTGAGCGCGCCGGATGCGCTCGACGTCCCGCTGCACTTCCGCGTACCAGAGTGCGAGCTTGAGGCCGAACGTCATCGGCTCGGCGTGCACGCCGTGCGTCCGCCCGATCGTCGGCGTCCGCCGGTGCTCTTCAGCGCGATCGCGCACGGCCTCGCCGAGCGCGTCGAGGTCCTGCAGAATCAGCGCGCAGGCCTCGCGCA
>DASQHH010000567.1:0-3994 GCA_035632195.1 Vicinamibacterales bacterium | reverse complement strand
GCCGGTGCGGCCCGTTGTCGAACAACAGCATGTTGCCGTTGGCCAGCATGTGCGGCGCGTGCTGCCCCGACAGTGGCGGCGCCCCGAGCTTCCAGACGATGCGGCCCCCGGGCCGTTCGATTCGGATGACGGTGGAGATGTTGCGGAAGCTGACGAGCAGCGAACCGTCGGCGTTCTCCCAGACGCTGTTGGCATGCGTCCACTCGTTTCGATCGTCCTGTATCGCCGTCAGTGCGTCGACCTCGGGATCGAGGTGCTCCCACGCCTTCCACTCCCAGACAACCCTGCCACCCGTTGTCGTTTCGACGATGAAATCGCCCCACATCTTCTTGCCGTCGATCTCCGACCCGGCGCGGCCGCCGCGCACGCGCCGCGCGATGTCGTCGGGCAGCTCCGCGCCGCAGAGCAGCACAAGATTGCCGTTCCTCAGCAGACGGCCGTCGTGGTGATGGTCGGGCCGCTTCAGCTCCCACAGGACCTTGCCGTTCCAGTCGACCTCCATGATCGAGCCGCCCATGTATGGCTGTTTGCCGAGGAAGGTCTCGTTCGGCACCTGGCCGTTGTAGAGCAGCGTCCCGCGATCGGTGAGATAACCATAGAGGCCCGGCCGGTATGGCAGCGTCCACGTATGAGCAATTGTTCCGCGCAGATCGACGAGGTGGACTTGATTCAAGCCTGAGGGCGCGAACAGCGTCAGTCCGGGAAAGGCGCGAGCCGAGTCGAGGCCACGGAGTCCGACGCCGCGACGCCGGATCGGATTTTGATCGATTCCCCCCGTGTGTAGGGCCGGAGCTTGCCCCGGCCGAATTGCGGCAGTCCGAGGCAACGCGGGAAGTAGCGCTGCGCTCTTCACGAATCGACGGCGCGTGATCTTCGATCGATCAGCCATGCATGCCCCCCGTCAGCGACCGGCGAATCTCGTCGACCTGCCGGTCCGTTTCCTCGAAGGTGCCGTCTGTGCGGATGACGTAGTCGGCGCGTGAAGCCTTGTCCGCGGCCGGCAATTGTGCGGCGAGCCGCTGGCGAACGGCAGTCTCCGACAGTCCGCGTGCCTTCAAACGGTCGACCTGCAGAGCCTCGGCGCACATCGTGACGATCACACGATCGAATCGGACCGCAGCGCCGGTCTCGTACAACAACGGCACGTCGACGACAGTGAACGGACCACCGCCGGTCAGCTCGAAGCCTTTCAGTCCCGCTTCAATCGCTCGAAACACGGCGGGGTGCACGATCGCCTCGAGGTCGCGCCGTGCCACCGGATCGGCGAAGACGATGGGACCCAGCTTCGCGCGGTCGACGGCGCCGTCGTCGGACAGGACATGGCGGCCGAAGCGCGCCGCGATCGCCGCGGTCGCCTCGGTCCCCGGCGCCTCGACGCCGTGCGCCAGTGTGTCGGAATCCAGGCACGGTACGCCGGTGCGGCGGAAGCGATCGAGCACGTAGCTTTTTCCCGTCGCGATGCCGCCGGTCAGCGCGACCTTCAGCATCGGAGCAACGCGGCCGTCACCGTGTTCTTGAGCAGCATCGCGATGGTCAGCGGACCTACACCGCCCGGGACCGGCGAGAGATAGCCCGCCACCTCGGCCACTTCGGGATGGACGTCGCCAACGACCAGCGACCCGCGCCGTTCGAATGTCTCCCACCGTTTCGATCCCGGCGGAAACAGCTTCTGCACCGCCGCCCGATCGCTGAGCTGGGTCGTGCCGACGTCGACGACGGCGGCGCCCGGCTTGACGAAATCCCTGGTGACGAAAGCGGCGCGGCCGATGGCGGCGACCAGGATGTCCGCCTGCGCCGCGACGTGCGGGAGTTCCTTCGTCCGCGAATGGCAGACGGTCACCGTCGCGTGGCGGTTCAACAGCAGAAGCGCCATCGGCTTGCCAACAATGTCGCTCCGTCCAATCACGACCGCGCGGGATCCCTCAATGGTCACGCCGGACCGCATGAGCAGCTCGATGACGCCCGAAGGCGTGCACGCGGCGAGCTCCGCGCGGCCCTGAACGAGACGCCCCACGTTCAACGGATGCAGTCCGTCCACGTCCTTGTCGGGCCGGACGGCATCGAACACGCGGCGTTCTGCGTCCTGACCCATCGCGCCAGGAAGCGGCGACTGCACCAGGATGCCGTCGTGCGCGTCGCTTTGATTGAGTCGATCGACGAGCGATAGCACATCCTCGAGCGCCGCGGTCGCGGGCAGGCGGAACAGCTCTGCGTGCAGGCCGCTCTCCCCCGCCGACTTGATCTTGTTGCGGACGTAGATCTGGGACGCCGGGTCGTCGCCCACGAGCACGATCGCGAGCCCGGGCGGCCGTCCAGCGCGCGCCGCAAACGCAGCAACCAACGGCGCTACTTCCGCGCGAATCAGACCGGCGACGGCGGTACCGTCGAGGACGCGTGCCGGCATCGCGCTAGGCGACGGATCCGGAGGCTTCGGCCTCCAGGCGCTTCAGCGTCTCGGGCCGGCCGAGCACGACGAGCTTGTCGCTGCTCCGCATAACGGTCTCCGACTCGGGATTGAATTCCATCTTGCCGTTCTGGCGCTGGATGCCGACAACGATGACGCCGTACTTCGCGCGCAGGTTGGCGTCGATGATCGAGCTGTTCGCGAGGGCGGACGAGGGGGCGATCGTGACTTCTTCGAGTGCCAGCTCGAGGTTGTCCGCGCTGGTCGCGAGGGCGACGAAATCGACGACCGCCGGCCGCAACGCCGTCTGCGCGATCTGGATGCCGCCCAGCTGGTACGGCGAAATGACGCGGTCGGCTCCCGCGCGCTTCAGTTTGATCGTCGCATCCTCGCTCTCGGCCCGCCCAACGATGAAGAGATCCGGGCGCATCACCCGCGCGCTGAGCACAGCGTAGACATTCTCGGCGTCGGTGCCCACCGCGGCGATGAGCCCCCGGGCTCGGTCGATGCCGACGCGCTTCAACACGTCCTCGCGGCTGGCGTCCGCTTCGACGGCCAGCGCGCCATCGTCGATGGCCGCCTGCAGCCGCGCGCCGTCCCGCTCGATGACGATGTACGGAATCGCCTGCCTCCGGAACTGGTTCGCCACGATGCTGCCGATGCGGCCGTAGCCGCAGACGATGAAGTGATCCCGAAGATGTTCGATCATGCGCGCGAGCCGGCGGCGTTGCAGCCGCTTGGGGAGTCCGCCCTCGACGACGACGGTGGCAAGCAGCGTGAACGTGTAGAGCGCCGCGCCGACGCCGCTGACGAGCAGGAAGACGGTGAACACCTGCGCCGGCCGCGACATCGCCGTCGGCGCCTCGACGGTCGTGATAGCGAGCACCGTCACGTAGAACGAGTGCCAGAAGCTCCAGCCCTCGATCCAGTGGTACTCGATCGTCCCAAACGCGACAATCAAGATCAGCAGGGCGATTGCAAACCCCGGACCCTGCGCGCGGAGAAATTGATCGTCCTTGCCGGTCTTGGCTCTCAGCTCGCCGGCCACTTCAGCGAACGGCGGCCTCCACCTTCGCAAGCGTGCTGTGTTTCCGGCCGTACGAGAAGTAGATGACCAAGCCGATCGCCATCCAGACGATCAGCCGCAGCCACGTCTCCCACGGCAGGCCCGCCATCAGCCCAAGACTGACGAGCGCCGACAGCGCGGGTACGAACGGCACCCAGGGCGTCCTGAACGGACGCTCGAGATCCGGTCGCTGGCGCCGCAGAAAGATCACGCCGAGCGACACGATGACGAAGGCGAGCAGCGTCCCGATGCTCACGAGCTCGCCGAGCGCCCCGATTGGCGTGAAGCCCGACGCGACGGCGACTACGACACCGGTGATCAGGCTGGTGATATGCGGCGTGCGGAAACGCGGATGGATTTTCTTGGCAAACGGCGGCAGCAGACCGTCGTGCGCCATCGAGTAGAAGATGCGCGGCTGCGCCATCATCATGACGACCATCACGGAGCTCAGACCGGCGATGGCGCCGAGTTCGACGAGCATCGTCATGACGTGCAAGACTGAGCTGCCGCCCGACGCGGTCTCC
>DASQHH010000566.1:0-3382 GCA_035632195.1 Vicinamibacterales bacterium | reverse complement strand
TATCTCTTGGAGACGAATGCCGACAATCCCGCCGCCGTACGCGACTATGCGATCCGAATCGCCAAGGCCGCCGAGACCGGAGCAGCGACGGCGGCGCGCGTCGGACGGTTCATCCGGCAGGAACCGCTGCAATCGGAGCGGGAGGAGGCGGTGGATCTTTCGCTCGTGTGCGACGAGGTCGTGGCGATGACGCGTCCGCTATGGGCCGAACGCGCGCGCGGCGGAACGGTCAAGCTGCACCGTGAACTCGGACGCGGCGCGATCATCCGTGGCCTCGGCGGCGAGATCCGCGAAGCATTGCTCAACCTCGTGCAGAACTCGCTGGATGCGATGCCCGACGGCGGCACGCTCGGTCTGCGGACGGCGCTCGAGAACGGCGAAGCCAGGCTCGAAGTGAGCGACTCTGGGATGGGAATGTCGTCCGAGGTCCGGGAGCGCGCGTTCGAGCCGTTCTTCACCACCAAAGGCCGTGCGGGCACCGGGCTGGGACTCGCCGAGGTATACGGCATCGTGAAGCGTCACCGCGGGCGCGCCGAGATCAGATCGGAGCCCGGGAAAGGGACGACGATCAGCATGATCTTCCCCGGCGGGTCTCAGGTGGCGGCGTCGGCGGCGGGCTCGGCCGTGGAGGCCCGGCGTCGCACTCCGCGACGCGTCCTACTTGTGGAGGATCACGTCGACAGCCGCGAGTTCATGCAGGCGCTGCTGGAGTCAGACGGGCATCGCGTCGATGCCGCAAGCGGTGTCTTCGAGGCGTTGGCGCGACTCGAACAGCCGGGCGCCGGTTACGAAGTGTTGGTGACGGACATTGGTCTGTCCGACGGCAGCGGATGGGAGCTCATCGCGGCGGTTCGCGAGCGATGGCCGAACATCCGCATCGGCGTCGTGACCGGTTGGGAGCCGGGCGGCGCAGGCACCGACGGCGACTTCATTCTTCGCAAGCCCGTTAGAACATCCGAATTGCTCGCGCAAGTCGCAGCGGAAGGCTGACGGACCCGTTCGCCGCTGGCGCCAAAAAAGGCGCGTGCCCAGATTGATCACGATGACAGAAACCGGTTCACGCATCCGACTCCTCGTCGCGGAAGACGACGACAACGCGCGCTCGCTTCTCACGGATCTTCTGAGCACGCTTGGACACACGATCGTCGCCGAAGTGTCGACGGGACGCGAAGCGTTCGAGCGCTCGAAGGACGTCGTGCCGGATGTCGTGCTGCTCGACGTGCACATGCCCGACGGTTCGGGCATCGAAGCCGCGGAAGCGATCACACAGGCGATTCCCGGCGTTGCGGTCGTGCTGTTCAGTGGCGATCACACGCTGACGCTGAGCGATCGCGAAGTGACGGCGACGGCGGCGATCGCTTTCCTGCCGAAACCCGCGCCGCCGAAAGTTCTCGACTCGACGATTCGCCTTGCCGCCACGCGCGCCAAGGAGCTCGCGTCGGCGCGCCACGACGCAGAGTCGGCGCGGCAAGCGCTCGAGAACCGCAAGACGATCGAACGGGCCAAGGGCATTCTGATGCGCCGCACGGGATCGTCGGAGCAGGAGGCGTATCGGATCCTGCAGCGCACGAGCCAGGATCGATCAGTGCCGATGGTCGAAATCGCGCGCGCAGTGCTGGCGAGCGAGCCGAGCCTCGCCGAGGCCGCGCGGGAAAAGGCGTAGCCGGTTTCCCTGCGTTGAGTAGTTGCAGTTCTCGCCCGCCGCAGCGGAGTCGAGGACTATCGCGTCCGCACCACCGTGAATTGGAAGAACGGACTCACCGGCAGCCCCGACGACGTCCAATCGATCGATGCCTGACCGCCGGCCGCGACGCTGAAGCGCAGGTACGCGACGCCTCCAGCGTTGATCAGGAGGGTCGCAGGCTGTGCATCCGCGAGCGGAACGACCGAGAGCGGATACTTGTTCAACGCGCCGCCGCTTCCGTTCGCGAGCCCCGGGAAGATGCTGCGCATGTTCCAGCTCTGCTCCTGGAAGCGCGCATCCGTCTGGCCGGGCACATCGTCGGCGAACACCGCCGTCGCCCAGTCGCGGATCTGCGTGAGGTAGTTCGACCCGAAGACCTTCGACAGGTTCACCTGACCCGTGTCCACCGCGTTCACGAGCTGCGACCACGTCGTACCGTCGCCCGAGCCTTTGTGGTCGGCGAGGTAGCGCAGCATGTACCACGTCGCTCCGCGCGTGTTGAGGTCGTCGTTGTCCGCGTATGGCGACGTCTGCGCCGGTTTGCTGAGAAACTCGTTGAACCGCCCGAAATTGCTACCCTGGTAGTTCGAGAAGATCGTCGAGACAGTCCGCGCAGTATTCAAGTCGATGTTCTGCCGCGGCGCGAGGCTCGCCGCCTTGTAGAACGTGAGCTCCTCGGCGATGTGACTCAGGCCTTCGTTGAGCCACACGACTTCCGGGAAATCGGCCGTCGTGTTCACGTAGAGTCGACGGCCGGCGTTGATCAGGTGTTGGAATTCGTGCGCCAACGTTCCGGGCGTGAGTGCGAGGACGTCCGCCGCTGTGCGCTTGTCGCTGAAGACCGCGTTCGGATCGGGCACGAGCGAATAGTAGATCTCGCCGACGTTGCTCGTCGGGCACGCCTCGAACTCGGCGCTGGCGGTCGTCGGGAAGAGATCACGCTCGTAGAAGAATCCGCCCACTACGCCGGCGCTGCCGCGCGTCGTCAGCTTGTTCACTTCCTTGGTGAACAGAATTACGATCTTGCCGTTGTGGTCGATGTCGGTCGGCGCGCCGAACGCGCCGACGTCGACGGGACTCACCAGCGTGTCGAAGGTCGCGCCGAACGACGCGTAGTCGGCGTCGGAGAAGCCGCCCGACGGATTGGCCGTGTCGGCGAGGATGTAGGCGCCGTTCGAGATCGCGGCCACCCGCGCGCCGACATTGATCGGATTCGTGCAGGCGCTGACGCCGTTCGCGTTCAGCGTGATGATCTGTCCAATCGTGAGTGAGCTTGGGATGACGCTGCGTCGCGCACCGCTCCGCATCGCCGCGCGAGCGGCCGGCACCATCGGCGCGAGCTGGGTCTGAGCGATCCGCCGCAGACGCAAGTCGAATTGCTCCTGCGCGTTCGGGGCGGCAAACGAGAGACCGGGCGCTGGCTGCCGCGTGGCGAAGACATCGGTCAGCGGCGCGACGTCGGGGGTCGTCAGCGCGCTGGCATTGGCCGCGGTGACGTTCACCTGGCCAAGTGCGCTCTGATCAGGATTTCCGTAAAAGACGACGAGGGCATAGTCGGAACCGCCGGGGGCGGCGCCGAGACAGATCCCCGTGCCACTCACTCCGGGAAGCACACCGCCTGCGGCCGGCGTTTGGGGCGTGCCGGTGGAACACGCGAGCGTCTGCGAGGATGTGCCGGCGGTGACGGCGAACGATGCG
>DASQHH010000565.1:0-3634 GCA_035632195.1 Vicinamibacterales bacterium | reverse complement strand
ACTACCAGCGGCGGTTTGGGCGCCAGCGCAGAACGCAGAACGTCGAACGGACTCTCACCGCTGGGCGTCTGTCGTCGCGCGGGCCGGTGCGTTCTTCACGTACTTGTCGAACCAGTTGAGCCGCTCGGCAAGGACGTGCAGCAGCGTTTCTCTCGCGGCGTACCCGTGCGCCTCATCCGGCAGCATGACCAGACGGACGGTCGCGCCGTGTCCTTTGAGCGCCGCGAACAGCCGCTCTGAATTGATCGGATAGGTGCCGGTGTTGTCGTCCGCCTCGCCGTGCATGAGCAGGATCGGATCCTTGATTTTGTCGGCGTACCAGAACGGCGACATCTTCGCGTAGAGATCCGGCACCTCCCAGAACGTGCGCCGCTCGTTCTGGAATCCGAACGGCGTGAGCGAGCGGTTGTAGGCGCCGCTCTCGGCGAAGCCCGCCCGGAACAGTCGCGAGTGCGCGAGCAGGTTCGCCGTCATGAAGCCGCCGTAGCTGTGGCCGCCGACGCCGATATGCTCGCGGTCGGTAACGCCCATCGACACGACCTTGTCCACGGCCGCCTGCGCGCTCGCGACGAGCTGCTCGACGTAGGTGTCGTTCGCCGTTTCGCCCGGACCGATGATCGGCATCGTCGGGTTGTCGAAGATGGCGTAGCCCGAGAGCAGCAGGAACAGATGCGACGCGCCGCGGATTGTCGTGAACGTGTTCGGCGAGCCGGTGATCTGACCCGCCGTGTCCGCGTCGCCGAACTCGCGCGGGTACGCCCACATGACGAGCGGCACCTTCGTTCCCTGCTTGTAGCCGGGCGGCAGGTACAGCGTGCCGGACAGCGTCACGCCGTCGTTGCGCTTGTAGGTGACGAACTGCCGAAGGATGGCGCGGACCTCGGGCTGCGGGTCTTTGAAACTGGTAATCGGCGTCCGCACGTCGGCGTTGATCGTGCGGATGTAGTAGTTCGGCGGCTCCTTCTGCGACTCGTACCGCGTGATGAACCGCGTCATGTCGTCGTCCATCGGCGCGACGAACGATTCGAGCGATTCGTTGGACGAGCGGAACAGGCGCTCGGACTTGAGCGTCTTGAGATTCAGCTTGTCGAGGAAGGGACGGTCGCCGTCCGGCGTCGCGCCTTCGCCTGACAGGAACACAGAGTCGCCGCGCTGGACGATGACGCCGCCGCCGAAGCCGCCGCGGCCGCCCCCGCGTCCGCCCGCGCCGCCGTCGCGCTTGGCGATCGGCGCACCCGGATTCTCGTACGCGGCGTCCTGCTTGCGATCCCACAGCTTGCGCGGTGCCTGGCCTTGTTCGAGGAGCCACGTCCGCGTGCGCCGGGTCTGGCGATCGTTCTCCGTCAGGAAGCCGATGCCCGATTCCGTGTAGGAGATGCCGGCGTAGCGCCACTCGGTCTTTGCGATCTCGGCGGGCTGTCCGGTGAACGGCGCGTCGAGCGCCATGATCTTGTCGTGGAACGGGACCTTCGCGCGCGTGTCGCCGCCGTCGAGCGCCTCGGCCCAGAGCAGCGTGTTCGCCTGGTCGGGCCTCCAGTGCACCCCGCGCGGTCCGGTCTCGACGCCGTTGATCGGCACGCCTTCGCGGGACGAGAGGTCGGCAATCGTCTTGACGTTTTCGCCGCCGCGGCCGAGGACGTCGATACGCTGCGGGAATCCGTTCATCGGGACGATGTGCGAGTACGGCTTGTGGATGACGCTCGCGAGGACGTACGTGCCGCTCGGGGACGGCGTCACGTTCTCGAAAATGCCGGGACGCCCCATCGCGGTCTTGGCGCCGGTCGACGTGTTGATCGCGTACAGCTGGCTCGTGAAGTAGTGCTCGAAGAGCTGATCGTCGTGCACCGTCTTCAGCAGGTCTTCGTACGTCGGCTCGGGCGCGGCCTTGCCGTAGTTCTCCTGCACGTTCGGCCCGGTCGGGACGGCCGGCTCGGGTGGCGCCGCTCCGCGGCCGGGCGGCACCAGCTTGCACACCATCGTGACGTTATCTTTCTCCCAGTCACACGGATCGCCGGTCGTGAAACTGATCCTGTCGGCGCCGGAGACGATCGCCTTCGCAGCGCCGGTCATGGCGTCGGCGATCCACAGTTCGACCGCGGTGTCCTTGACGTTGAGGAACGCCAGCTTCGAGCCGTCCGGCGAGAACCTCACGGCAGTGACGCTCGCATCGGCGGGCAGCGGGACCGTCGCCTCGGCACCTCCCGAGATCTTCTTGAGCACGATCGAGTAGATGCCGGTGCCGGGCAGTCCCGACGTCCGGTGCGGCGCGGTGTTCTTCGGGTTGACCCGCGAACCTGCCAGGCGCAGCATCGGCTGCGCCAGTTCCGCGATCGTCGGGTACGTCCGCGCCTTCGTCAGCGCGACCACCTGACGGTTCGGGCTGATGAGGACCTGCGGCAGCGGTTCCGCGTCGAAGACGTCCACGATGTTCTTCGGCGGCTGGACGTACTTCGGCGGATCGGTTGCCGACGGCACCTGCGCGATCAGCGCGGGCGCGGCGAGAAGGACGGCGATGACGATGAAGCGGAAGGGCCGGAGCATAGGCGACTCCTTTTACGCTGCGGATTCTACTGCGTTCCGCGGGTACACTGGCTCCGACGTGCCGACCACAGCCGTAGCGGGAGCGATGAAGCCGCCGCTCAAATGGGCGGGCGGCAAGCGCTGGCAGGTGCCGCATTTGCGCCGCCTCTGGCATTCGCACCGGCATCGTCGCCTCGTCGAGCCGTTCTGCGGCGGCATCGCGGTGACGCTCGGGCTGGCGCCCGCGCGCGCGCTGCTCAATGACGCCAACCCGCACCTCGTGAACTTCTATCAGTGGCTGCAGCGCGGACTGCGGATCGACGTCGAGATGGAGAACGACAAGCGCCTCTACTATCACCATCGGGCGCGGTTCAACGCCCTGCTGGCAGACGCCGGGCACGACTCCGCCGAAGCCGCCGCGCTCTTCTATTACCTGAATCGCACCGGCTACAACGGATTGTGCCGCTTCAACAAAGGCGGGGAATTCAACGTGCCGTTCGGGCAGTACGCGCGGATCCGCTACCTCCGCGATTTCACGCCGTATCGCGACGCGCTGTCAGCCTGCACGTTCACGAGCACGGACGTCGAAGCGGTGCCGCTCCAGCCGGACGATTTCGTGTACGCCGATCCGCCGTATGACGTGGAATTCCGTCAGTACGCGCGCAACGGATTCAGCTGGATCGATCAGCAGCGCACGGCGCGGTGGCTGTCCTCGCACGGCGGCCCGGTGGTTCTGGTCAATCAGGCCACGGAGCGCGTCGAGACTCTGTATGAGTCGCTCGGCTACACGATCCACTACGCATCCGGTCCGCGCAGGATCAGCTGCACCGGCGACCGCGAGCCGGCTCGCGAAATCATCGCGACGAAGAATCTGGAACCTCGTTAAGGCTTCGGTCCGAAGACGTCGTCGATCGTCAGCGTCTTCACGCTCCCGAGATTCAGCGCGCGTATCGGCCCTTCGATCGACTTCAGGTCGCCGACGACGACGATGGCGAAGCGATCGGGCTGGATGTACTTCTGCGCGACGCGCTGGACGTCGGCGCTGGTCACGGCCTGGATCTTCTGCACGTAGCTCGAGAAGTAGTCGTCCGGCAGGTGGTAGACGAGCGCGTTT
>DASQHH010000564.1:0-5911 GCA_035632195.1 Vicinamibacterales bacterium | reverse complement strand
CGACATCGGCCTTCGTCGCGGACGCGACTTCGGCGATCACGTCCTCGGTCGCCGGATTGACCACCTCGAGCGTCCTGCCGCCTGCAGAGTCCCGCCACTCGTTATTGATGAAAAGCTGCTTACGCGTCACGGCTGTCGTGGTCATGGAGCTATTTTCCGCTGAAAGTCGCCTTGCGTTTATCGACGTTTGCCGAGATCCCCTCGCGCGCATCGCCGGATTCGAAGAGCAGCTGCTGGAGCTCGCGCTCGAGCGTCAGTCCGTCGCTGAAGCTCATCTCCAGCCCCGACTGGACCGCGCGCTTGATGCGGCCGACCGCCTTGCTCGCCTTGTTCGGCGGCGTGAACTGCTTCGCGTAGTCGTGGATGGCCGCCCCGAACGCGGCGGCGTCGCGCGCATCCCAGACATCGTTGACGAGCCCGATCGTCTGCGCTTCGTCGAACCTCATCAGGCGTCCGGTCGCCATCAGCTCGATCGCGCGGGCCTTTCCGACGAGCCGCGCGAGCCGCTGGGTGCCGCCGGTGCCGGGCAGGACGCCGAGCGCCACCTCCGGCAGGCCGATCTTTCCCGCGTCCTTCCGCGCGATGCGGATGTCCGCCGCCATCGCGACTTCGAGCCCTCCGCCGACCGTGTGTCCGTTCAGCGCGGCGATGACGAGCTTCGGCGTCTGCTCGAATCGGTTCAGCGTCTCGTTCGCGTGCAGGCAGAAGTAGTATTTGAACTCGGGATCGGCGTCCTTCAGCATCCCGATGTTCGCGCCGGCGCAGAAGAATTTGTCTCCGGCTCCGCGGACGACGATGACATGAACGGCGCGGTCCATCCGGGCATCGAGGACCGCGGCGTCGATTTCCCGCATCATCTCGTAGGAGTAGGTGTTCGCCGGCGGATCGTTCAACTCGATCGTCGCGACGCCGTCGGAAACCGAGCAGCGAATCTTCGCGTACGTCACGAAGCTGTTTCTCCGGGTCTGAGTTCCAGCACCTGCACCAGCTTCGGCTCGACGAGCTCTCGCAGCTGCTGCACGGTGCCCGTCAGGAAGGGCCAGGTCCCAAAGTGCATCGGCACCACCTGCTTGACGCCGAGCATGTCGACCGCGCGCGCGGCGCCCGCGGGACCCATCGTAAACCGATCGCCGATCGGCAGGAATGCGATCGTCGGACGATGGATCTCGCCGATGAGGCGCATATCGCCGAACACATCCGTGTCGCCCGCGAAATAGATCGTGAGCCCGTCCTCGAACCGGATCACGTATCCCGCCGCCGAGCCGAGCGCCACGATCTTCCCGTCCTCCGCGATCGAGCTGCCGTGGACGGCGCCGGTCATCGTGATCGCGATGTCGCCGATGCGCTGCATCCCGCCGTGCCCCATGGGGGCCGTGTTCTGGATGCCCTTCGCCTCCAGCCAGAGGCAGACTTCGTAGTTCGCGATGACGTGCGCTCCTGTCGCGCGCGCGATGGCCGGCGCGTCCGCCGCGTGGTCGCTGTGGCCGTGCGTGATCAGAATGAGGTCGAGGTGGCCGACCTTCTTCGCGGATTCCGGGCACGCGGGATTCGACGCCACGAACGGCTCGAGGAGAATCCGCTTCCCGCCGGGCGACTGGAACAGAAACGTCGAGTGTCCCAGCCACGTGAACGACAGCGGTTTCTTCACTGCTCGGTCCGCACGTACTCGAAGTCGATCGGCAATTGATTGATGCCGCGGCGCGGCGGCGCGATGTAATTGGCGAACTTCCCCGGCTCGTAGATCGGCCGCGCCATGATGCTGAGCAGGTACTCGGAGTCGGCCGCCGAGGGCAGGAACTCGTATTGACGCCGTTCCCAGTCCTCTTTCGACAGCGGCACGCCGTTCGGATCGAAGTGGAATCCGGAATACATTCCGATGTTGCGGTTGAACTTCCGGTCCGGGAGCTTCAGGCGGTCCGGGATGCCGTAGTGTTCGAGGACGCGGTTCCACCGCGTCACGCCGGCCGCGCAGTCGCCGACGTACCAGTCGCGCAGCACCTCGTTCATCGCGTTGCGCATCAGCACGTCCTTCGTCGTCGTGCGGCCGTCCTCGAAGAATTCCATGTGGTAGTACGCGCTGTTGACGAGGTGATCGTCGTAGGTGTCTTCCTTCGCGCGGCCCTTGAGGCCGTTGGCGAAGTACGACGCGGCGTTGCTCGAGACCTCGCCGCCGTGCAGGTCGAGGCTGAGGCTGAACCACTGATTCAGGTGCTTCTGGATCATCGGCAGATCGATCCCGCCGACCTTGCGGACGTCCTCGGAGAACCCCGCCTCCTTCATCAGCTGGCACGTGCGCTCGAGGATGCGCGAGATGCCCGTCTCGCCGACGAACATGTGGTGCGCTTCCTCGGTGAGCATGAAGCGCGTCGTGCGCGACAGCGGGTCGAGCGAGCTCTCCGAGAGCGACATCAGCTGCGACTTGCCGTCGCGGTCCGTGAACATCGTGAACATGAAGAAGTCGAGCCAGTTGTCGATCGGCTCGTTGAACGCCTCGAGGATGCGCGGCTTGTCACGGTTGCCGCTCTGGCGCTCGAGCAGCTCCTCGGCCTCGTCCCGGCCGTCGCGGCCGAAGTACGAGTGGAGCAGATAGACCATCGCCCAGAGATGACGCCCTTCCTCGACGTTCACCTGAAAGAGATTCTGCAGATCGTAGAGGCTGGCGCAGCGCTGGCCGAGCCACCGCTGCTGCTCGACGGACGCCGGCTCGGTGTCGCCCTGCGTGACGATCAGCCGCCGAAGCTGGGTGCGGAACTCACCCGGCACCTCCTGCCAGACGGGCTGTCCGAGGAAGTCGCCGAACCCGATGCGGCGATCCTGAACCGGATCCGCGAGGAAGATGCCCCACCGGTAGTCCGGCAGCTTGACGTATTCGAAGTGCGCCCAGCCTTCCGGATCGACGCTGACGGCGGTCCGCACGTATACCTGGTGATAGTCCTGGAAGCCCTGCGGCCCCATGTCGCGCCACCACTGGATGTACTTCGGCTGCCAGTGCTCGAGCGCGCGCTGCAGCCGCTTGTTGCCGGACAGGTTGACGTTGTTGGGAATCTTCTCGGCAGAGATCATGGTTACGTTCTCTTCCAGTCGAATTCAGGTCTGCCCTGCTCGCCGTACACCTTGAGCGCGCCTTTTTCGCCGACCGCGTTCGGCCGCTGGAAGATCCAGTTCTGCCACGCCGTCAGCCGGCCGAAGATTTTCGTCTCCATCGTCTCGGGTCCGGCGAAGCGCAGGTTCGCTTCGAGCCCGGTCATCGCGTCGGGCGAGAACGCGGCGCGCGCTTCGACCGCGACGCGCACTTCATCGTCCCAGTCGATCTCGTCCGGCGCGAACGTGACCAGCCCTGCCTCTTCGGCGTCGGCGGCATTGAACGGCCCGCCGTGCGCGAGCAGCTCGCCGACTTTCTCGGGCGCCGCCAGAAAGCGCGTCTGCAGGCGGCTGAGCCCGTTGCTCATCGCAAGCGGACCGCCATTCATGGGCGACAGCGCGATCGCGTTCTCCTCGTCATCGTCGTGGAACATGTAGGAGCGGTCGGCCGCGAGCGCGAGCTCGAAGAGAGACCCGGCGAACGCGGAGCCCGGCTCGATGAAGGCGAAGAAGCTGCGCGCCGTCAGATCGAGGCGCTTGAGCGTCCGCTTCATCATCAGGATGATTTCGCGCACGAGCCAGTGCGACTGATGCGCGAGCAGCGTGCGGTCGATCGCCAGCACGGCGTCGCGATCACCGGTCGTGCGAATGACGACCGTTCCGATCTCCGGCTCGTTGACGCGCAGTCGCAGCAGCGCATCGTCGAGCTCGCGGAACGCGCGGAGCGGCCAGAAGCGATCGCCGGCATTCACGATGGCGTCCGGCGTCGACGGCTGCGCGTCCTCGGGCCCCTTGACCGTCAGATCGGCCGTGCGCTTCGCGCGGTTGAACGCCAGCGTCACCGACGAGTACGTGACGGCATCGGCCGTCACCGTCGGATTCAGCGGATTCAGCGCGATGCCCCCTGGTGGATGCTGCCCCGCAGCCGGCCGATCGGACTTCGCGGCGAGCGCGCGGGCATGCTTCTGCACCGCGTCCTTGAACTGGCTCGTGGGATACACGGCGTCGACGAGGCCCCACTCGACCGCGCGCTTGCCCTTGACGCCCTCGACGAGCGTGCTGAAGAAGTCGGCGCGGTCGCGGCGCACGCGCCGCTTGTCGACGAGCCTGGTCAGCCCGCCGGTCCCCGGCAGCACCGCGAGGAGCGGCGCTTCCGGCAGGCTGACCGCGGAATTGCCGTCGTCGACGAGGACGATTTCGTCGCACGCCAGCGCGAGCTCGTAGCCGCCGCCGGCGCAGATGCCATTCAGCGCCGCGAGAAAGCGGATGCCCGAGTGGTCCGACGCGTCCTCGATGGCGAGCCGCGTCTCGTTGGTGAATTTGCAGAAATTCACCTTCGCGCCGTGCGAGGATCCCCGCAGCATCATGATGTTGGCGCCGGCGCAGAAGATCCGCTCTTTGAGCGACGTGACGATGACCGCGTGGACTTCGGGATGCTCGAACCGCAGCCGCTGGATGGCGTCGGCGAGCTCGATGTCCACGGCCAGGTCGTACGAGTTGAGCTTCAGCTTGTAGTCGGGCGACAGGCCGGCGTCCTCCCGCACGTCCATCGACAGGGTGGCGATGCCGCCGGGGCCGTCGATCGCCAGTTTCCAGTGCTTGTAGGCCTCGGGGCGGGTGTCGAAGGTAATCATTGAAATTGAACGTGCGTTCAAACTAACTTTAGGCGTTGCGCATGACCGAGTCAACCGCCGACCGACGCGCTTCCCGGCGCGGCCGGAAGAGCCGGCCCGCCCGCCTCGTCCGCCGGCAGGCCGACACCCGCGTCGACATCCTCAAGAGCGCCGCCAAGGCGTTCCGCAGGCTCGGCTACCACGGCGCCACCGTGGAGCAGATCGCGGCCGCCCTTCACATGAAGAAGGGCAACCTCTACTACTACTTCACGAACAAGGAAGAGATTCTGTTCGCGTGCCACCAGTACTCGCTCGACCGGCTCACTCAGCTGCTCGAGGAGATCGAGGCGAGCGGGGCCTCGCCGGACGCGAAGCTGCGCAGCCTCGTGTCGGCGTTCGTGCACACGATCCTCGACGAACTGCACGGCACGGCGCTGTTCCTGGACCTCGAGGCGCTGACGCCCGCGCACCTCAAGGCCGTCATCGTGCGCCGCGACAAGTTCGATCGCGGCTTCCGCCGCATCATCGAACAGGGGATCGCGGCCGGCCAGTTCGCGGTAGACGACGTGAAGCTGACGACGTTCGCGATGATGGGCGCGGTCAACTGGATTCCGCGGTGGTTCAGGCCGGAAGGCGCAGCCTCGTCTCAGCAGATTGCAGATCGGTTCGCGGAATGCTTTCTGAACGGACTCCGCCGCCGCTAAGCGCGAAGCCTTTCTTCCGCAGGAAGTCGCGGATGAACCGTACGACTTCGGGCGCGGCGGCCTCGCGGCGATCATTCAGTCCGGGGGGCCCTGCCAACCGGTCCTCCACGACGACCGCATCCACAACCGGCACCTCGGCCTCGGGCTGCGCGCGCCGCGGCCCGACCCGCTTCGCCTGACGCAGCACCATCAGAACTCCGGGAGGCGCGTCCGCCGAGTGCAGCACGATGCCCTCGAGCACCTCGATCGTCGCGCGCGCGGCGTTCAGCGCCTCGTGAGTCTGCTCGGTGTCGAAAGTAAACCGCTCCAGGGCCCTGGTCCGCTCGCTGCGCGCCCGCTCAAGACGGCTGATCTGCCGGGCGACAAGGTCGAGAAACCCGGGCGGCAGACCTTCGGCGACCAGCGTGTCCTCGTGCTTCGACGCAACGTCGAGCATGGCGCGCATGTGTGCGGCCAGGTCCACGTCGCTCGCGAAGCGGGGCTGGCGCAGCGCGTGCGCCGCCTTGTCTCCAA
>DASQHH010000563.1:0-5257 GCA_035632195.1 Vicinamibacterales bacterium | reverse complement strand
CACCGTTCAACTCGAGCAGGAGCGACGGCCGCAGGCGCCGGTCGTGCGGGTCGGTCGATCGGCAGACGGCGCAGTCGCAGCCGATCGACGGCACGCCGTGCGACGTTCCGCTGCCCAGGACGGTGACGCGCATCGTCACGTTCGGGGTGCGGCGTTCGGCGCGGACTGCGCCGCCACGAAGCGCATGCGGAGCTCGTAGAGCACCTGCTCGAGGACCTGCCGCTCCTCCGCCGTCAGGTTGCCGCGCGTCTTCTGCTCGAGGAGGGACAGGATGTCGATCATCTGCTTCGCGCCCTCGAGATTCGGCGCGGCGCGCTCGCCGGACTGCGGGTCGGCCAGGTCGCCGAAATGAATCGCGGCCGTGCTCGCCAGCGAGACGACGAACGCGGTGAAAGTCAGGTCGTTGTCGGCCATCGACGTCCAATAAGATTAGCGCATGTCCGAATCCGCACGCGCCGCGAGCGAGCTTACGCGGCTCATGGAGATCATGGCGACGCTGCGCGCCCCCGGCGGCTGTCCGTGGGACCGCGAGCAGACGATCGATACATTGAAGCCGTTCGTGCTCGAGGAGACGTACGAAGTGCTCGAGGCGATCGACCGCCACGACCACGACGCGCTGAGAGAAGAGCTCGGCGATTTCGTCTTCGAAGCCGTCTTCCTCGCGCAGCTCGAGGCCGAGGAAGGCCGCTTCACGATCGCCGACTCGATCGCACACGTTGCGGACAAGCTCGTCCGCCGCCATCCGCACGTGTTCGCGCGCGACCGCGGCGAGGCCGCGCTCGATTCGGCAGGCCAGGTGCGGCAGCGGTGGGAGGAGATCAAGGCGCAGGAAAACGCCGGCGCGAAGACGAAGCCGAAGACGCTCCTGAGCGGCATCGCGCCGGCGCTGCCCGCCCTGCTCCGCGCGTATCACATCGGCACGCGCGCGGCGTCCGTCAACTTCGATTGGACGAAGACCGACGACGTCGTCGAGAAGATTCAGGAGGAAGTGGACGAAATCCGGGCGGAGGTCGCGAAGGGCCAGTCGGAAGGCGCGCGCGTCGAGGAGGAGATGGGGGACCTGCTCTTCTCGATCGCGCAGCTCGCGCGGCAGCTGGGGGTGGAGCCGGAGACGGCGCTGCGAAAAGCGAATGACAAGTTCACGGCAAGATTTGCCGCGATGGAGGGGGCGATCGCCGGGTCAGGGAGGACGCTGCAGGCGATGACACTCGAGGAGATGGAGAGGGAATGGCAGAAGGTGAAACGACTGCAGCCATAGAAACAGCCTCAGAAGAATGTGTAGCCACGAATGTGGATACCTTCAGCGTCTCGCCGTCCGTATCGACCGTCACCGCCCCGTCCCTGTCCGTTCTGAACACCTCTGCCCCTGCATCCGCGTACCGCCGCATCACCTCTTCCACCGGATGTCCGAAGTGATTCGCCCTCCCCACGCTGACGACGGCTACGGCGGGCCGCAGCGCGCGAACGAAATCCTCCGTGCTCGACGTTGCGCTCCCGTGGTGCGGAATCTTGACGACGCGCAGGCGGGAGGGCTGGAGGCGGCGCAGCAGCCTGCGTTCGACGTCCTTGCCGATGTCGCCGGTCAGCAGCACCGACACACCGCGCCAGCGCAGCTCAAGTACGATGGAATCGTCGTTCCGTACCTTCTGCCGCTCCCAGTCCTCATGGTCCGGCGCGAGCGCGGTCCCATCCACGCCGTCGATCGCGACGTGGTCGCCGGCGTAGACGTTCGCCCATAGGGCGCCTGGCGACGCCGTCCCCTGCGCCGCCATCCGCAATCGGGTCAGCGGCTCCGAACGCGGCACCGGAATGCCTTCCCATATCTCGCGCGGACGGAACTCCTGGACGATCGCGCCCGCGCCGCCGATGTGATCAGGATCGCCGTGCGACAGCGCGAGGCAATCGATGCGATAGAAGGCGGCGTCGCGAATGACGGGCGCCACGACCCGGTCGCCAACGTCGAAGCTTCCACCGCCCCCACCCCGGACACTGGTGGACGTCCCAAGTCCGCCGGCGTCCACGAGCATCGTCCGGCCATGCGGGAAGCGGATAAAGATGGAGTCACCCTGGCCGACGTCCAGAAAGGTGACGTGCAGCAACCCGTCGCCATGCCGCGAGACGAACGTTCGCGGGTCGACGAGGATCCAGAGCGCGGCGCCGATCGTGGTACAGGCGGCCAGTCGCCGCGTGCCGGGGCCGAATCGCGCGCCGGGGCCAAAAGGCCCCCGCCTGCAGGCGATCCCGCCGGCGACGTAGTAAAGGACCATCGCGAAAACGGGCGGCGGAGCGATGCGGTAGCTGAGCGCAGGCACGAAGCGTACGAGATCGGCGGACCACACTAGACCTGCCGCTCCGAAATGCGCGATCCACCCGGCGCCGGCCGCGAGTGTCCGCGACACGAGCGCCAGCGGCACGACAGCCATGCCGGCCACCTGCGCGACGGCCATCAGGGGAATCGCGAGGAAGTTGAGGCCGAGGCCAGCGAACGTCACGCGCGAGAACACATACGCGCCGACGGGAAACAGGAACGCCTCCGTCGCCGCCGACGCCGCGAACATCGACGCCGCGGGCGCGCACCACCGCGGCAGCCGCCACGACGCCACGGCCGGCATCACGACGAGAATCGCGAACGTGGCGGCGAACGTGAGGACGAAGGCGGGGTCGGTGACGGTGAGCGGATCGGCGGCAACGAGCAGCGCGGCGACGACGAAGAGCGCATTGAGCGGCGGACTGCGCTGATCGAACGCGCGCGCCGCGAGGTAGACCACCGCCATCAGCGTCGCGCGATCGACCGACGCGCCACCCCCGACGAGCATGCCATACGCGATCAGGAGTCCGATCGCCGACAGCAATGCCGTTCGCCCGAGCCAGCCGGCGAACTTGAACGCGCCGATGAGCAGACCGGCGAGTATCGCGATATTGCCGCCGGAAATGGCGATGACGTGGTAGGTGCCGGCTTCCTGGAGACGGCGCTGAACGTCCGGGTCCAGCCCAGCCCGGTCGCCGATGACAATGGCCGCGACGATGGCCGCGGACCGTCCGCTCCACCGCCCGACGGCGTCCGCGATGGCCGCGCGCGAAAAGGCGCGAACCGCCGACAGCGCTTCGTCGACGGGACTCCCCCGCGCGCGCACCTCCACCAGCGCCCCGCTCTTGACCGTCCCCATTAGCGTCGTCCCGCGTCGGGCGAGCGCGCGCTCGTGGTCGGGGACGCCAGGGTCGAGATAGCGGGATGGACGGTGAAGGGTGACGGGCAACCGGACGCGGCGGCCGGCGCGCCATTCGTCGATGCGGTCAGCGGAGACGGTTCCGGTTACGGTCGCCGAAAGTCCCCCCTTGGCTCGGCTGAAGCCTCGCGCTCCGAGCGCGATCGCGTCGACGTCGAGACTGAGCGAGGCGCCGGACTCGGTCGGCGACGCATCGAATCGCAGCGTCCCCTCGACCGTCGCGAAGGCTTCATCGTCCAGCGGCGGATGGCGGCCTTCGCGAATGGCTCGTCTGCGTTCGTCGCGGGCGAGGCCGTCGAACGCGGCTCGCAACGGCGGACGCCACGCGGCGCGCCACGCGACCGCGCCGAGGACGACGCCGCCGTCAAAGAACGTGGCAGCTACGATGAGTGGGAACCATTTGGACGAGCGAAGGGCGCAGGCGCCAGCCAGGAGAAGAACAGCGCACGAAGCCGCGACGAACGTCAGGCGGGCGTCGAACGAGGGAAGGCTGACACCGAAGGCGGCGCCTGCAATGAGGGCGACAGCGGGGATCGCAGCGACCGTACGCACGTGCGAAGCGCCTGCAATTCAGGGCGCATCGCAAACCACGAAACACGGGAAACCACGAAAACGCCGGAAACTCTCTGTGCGCACACGAGTTTTCGTGGTTTCGTGTTTCGTGGTTTCGTGTCGAGAGCGGTCGAATGTGAGAAGTTTCTGCCTGTCCGCTAGGCCTTCGATGCGGCAATTCCTGCGTAGTAGTCCTGAAGCGCGCGGACGCTGAGCGGCTCCTCGCGCAGAGCGCGGATGGCGCTGACGGCGGCAGCGGCGCCCGTGAGTGTCGTGATGCACGGGACCTCGTGCATCATCGCCGCGCGCGGGACTGCACGGTCGTCGAAGAAGCTCTCGCGGCCGAGGGGCGTGTTGACGACGAGCTCCACCTTGCGGTTGACGATCTCGTCCGCGATGTTGGGCCGGCCCTCGTTCACCTTGTAGACGACGTCGACCTTGAGGCCGTGCGCGCGCAGGAACGCCGCGGTGCCGCGGGTCGCGATCAGGCGGAACCCGAGTTCGGAGAGATCGCGCGCGATCGGCAGCAGGTTCGGCTTGTCGTCGTTGTTGACGCTGACGAACGCGGTCCCCCGCTCAGGCAGGCGCTGCCCCACTGACAGCTGCGCCTTCGCGAACGCCACGCCGAAGTTCGTCGAGCCGCCCATCACTTCGCCTGTGGACTTCATCTCGGGACCGAGAATCGTGTCCACACCCGGGAAGCGCACGAACGGGAACACCGGGCTCTTCACGAACACGCCGGCTACCTGCAGGTCCTCTTTCAATCCGAGGTCCGCGAGCGTGCGGCCCGCCATCACTCTTGCCGCGATCTTCGCGAGCGACACGCCGGCCGCCTTCGACAGATACGGAATCGTCCGCGACGCGCGCGGGTTCACCTCGAGCACGTAGACGACGTTGTCCTTGATCGCATACTGGACGTTCATCAGGCCGACGACCTTCAGCGCGCGCGCGATGCGGCGCGTGTAGTCGCGGATCGTCTGGAGGTGTTTCTCCGGACAGATGAACGGCGGCACGACGCAGGAGCTGTCGCCGGAATGGATTCCGGCCTCCTCGATGTGCTCCATGATGCCGCCGATGACCACGGCGCCGCTGCTGTCGGCGACGGCGTCGACGTCGAACTCGAACGCGTCCTCGAGGAACCTGTCGACGAGGATCGGGTGCTCGGGCGACGCGTCGACGGCGTGCGTCATGTATCGGTCGAGCGTGCCGACGTCGTAGACGATTGCCATCGCCCGGCCGCCGAGGACGTACGACGGCCGCACGACGACCGGAAATCCAATCTTGGCCGCCGCGTCGCGCGCATCCTGCCGCGACGTCGCGGTGCCGCTCGCCGGCTGCGTGATGTCAAGGTCCGCCAGCAGCTTCGCGAAGCGCTTCCGGTCCTCGGCGAGGTCGATCGAATCGGGCGACGTGCCGAGGATCCGGACGCCGGCCCCCCGCAGCGCCAGCGCGAGCTTGAGCGGCGTCTGCCCGCCGAA
>DASQHH010000562.1:0-5391 GCA_035632195.1 Vicinamibacterales bacterium | reverse complement strand
GTCGTCCGACTTCCCGTCGAGCAGATGCGGAATGAACCCTCCCGAAGACTGCGCCCGGAGCAGGCAGGCGTAGCCGTACAGTTCACGTACGTCTGATACGGGGACGTCGAACGAGATACGCTTTCCGCGCTCGATGACAATCGTCCGCACCGTCGAGCCCGCCGACACTGTCAGCGTCGTGCGGATCGGTGCTTCGGCGGTCATCGCGAAGTGATCCAGCGGATGATCCGAACGGACGATGATGTCGGCGCGGCCGGCGCCGCCGACCCAGACGCCCGGCTGCGGGTCGTCGCCGGCGAGCTCGGGCGGATACGCGTGCTCGTCGAGAAAATACAAGTACATCGGTCCGTACGGAACGCGCGATCGCGCGCGATCCAGATCGATCGGCAGGTCGCCGGCCATCGTCAATTCGACCGGTAACCTTCGGGCGAAGCCGCGAGCCGGGATGTCGTACGTGTACTTCGCGGCCCAGAACGGATCGACGAGCATCTTAGCCGTGAACAGCGCACCTCCGATCCACGCGATCAGCGCCGGCGCCATCGACACCGACGGGACCAGGAAGAACAGCGCCGGATAGAGATTGAGGAAGTAGCGGTTCCCAGGCGGACCGCCACCGCCGCTCCACGTGTATGGAAAGAACAACAGAATGGCGAGCGTCGACGCGGCAACCGCGAGGAACGTCAGCACGCGCCACGGGACGAACCGGTCGCGCGACGCCAGCCACAGCGCGATCGCGACCACGCCGGGAAAGAAGTACGGGACGAATCCGAAATGTCGACCGATGAAAAAGTACTCGATGTTGTGAGCGAGGCGATTCGGCAGCTCCCGTGGACTGAGCACGCTGCCGGCGTCGGTGTCGTTGGTGGCCATCAGCACCGAGCAGGGATCCGTGGCAAGACGATCCCACGTGTGCTCGGGCGCATCGAACGGAAAGCACCCGTAGAAGGTCCGCCGATCGCCTCCCTGGTAGTTGAACTCGCCCGAGTTCATGACCGTCACGACGAGCAGCATGGCGCCGGCAATCCCGAATACCGCGCCGACGGCCACGCCCCGCATCCAGCGGCGCCGGTACCACAGCAGAAGGACGACCGGCGCAATCAACAAGACGTTGAGGACTTTCGAGTACGTGGCGATACCGAGCAGCACCGCCGCGGCGATGTCGCTGACGAATGACCGCAGCAACCGGCTGCCGGACGGCGCGGCGACTTCCTTGTACGCCCACAAGAAGTACGCGATGAACACCAGCGCGAAATTGAACAGATCCGATGTGAGAAACACCGCCCAGACGGGGACCGCCGCCGCCGCGAGAAACGCGAGCGTGAACGCCAGCGCCGCGCCGGAACCCGACCTCGCGAGCAAGAAGTGATAGCCGCAGACCGCGACGACGAACAGCAGGAGGACGTGCAGGACGAGAAAGCCGTTCAGGCCGAGCGCGCGCACGAACGGCGCGGCGACGATCGCATACGCGAGCGCCTTGCTGAAATAGAGGCGATCCTGACTGCGAGCGGGCGTCCGCTGTACATGCACCCACGGCGCGCCGCCGCCGAAGCGGATATGCCAGTCGGTACCCCGCTTGAGGAAGATTCCCTGCGGCCCCGCCCGGTACAGTCCCCAGAAACGCTCGAGGTCACGCTGCTGGTACTGGAGATCGTGATCGTAGGCGAGGCTCAGCGTCATCGAGACGTACGTGGCCTCGTCTCCCTTGACACCGTACCCCGCCTTGACGACGTCGACGGAGATCGCCGCCGCGAGCGCAACGATGAGCAGAATGGCGGCAACCGCGCGAGCCACGCGCATAATAAGATATCCGAATCAGTGGCAGCCCGAGCCCCATTCGCCGAGCGGAGCGGCCCTGTCCGCGGTCTGCTCGATCTCGCCGCGCTCCGCTATCCGATGTTTCTCTTCGGCGGCTCAGTCGGACGTCTGCTGCCTGTCTTTCACTTTCACGACGAAACCCGGGAGTGGCTCGAACCGCGCCTGCAACATCTCGTCGAGAACGGCTACCGGACGATCACAGGCGACGAGATCGCGCGGTTCGTCATCGACGGCGTCAATCCCGGACCGCGTGCGGTCGCATTGACGTTCGACGACGCGTGGGCCAGTACGTCGACGATCGTCACTCCCCTTCTGGGGCAGTACGGCCTGCGGGCCGTGCTGTTTGCGATCCCGGGGCGGATTGACGATGGCGGCGGCGCGTTTGTGAGCTGGGCTCAGTTGCGCGCCATGCATCAAAGCGGCGTCTGGGACATTCAATCGCACACGCGCTCGCACGCGATGATCTTCGGCGGCGACGAGCTCGCCGGTTTCGTGACACCGGCGTTCGCGCGCGAGCCTTTGCTCAACCGCCCGGTTGCCGTCCTCAACGATCACGTCGAAACCGTGGCCACCGACGCGCTCGGCACACCTTTGTATATTCGGCGCTCGAGGATGTCCGACGCGCGGCGGTACTTCGCCGACCCGTCCGCTGCCGACCGCTGCCGCGGGCACGTCGCACGGCACGGTGGATCCGGTTTCTTCGATCGGCCCGGATGGGAGGCGGAGCTGCGAAGTGTCGCCGCAAACGCGCCGGGCACGTTCGAGTCCGACGAGGGTCGCCTCGCCGCCATCCGCAAGGAGCTTGCCGAGGGCCGGGCGCTCTTGAACGACAAGCTCGGCACGAACACCGTCCGCGACGTCGCGTTACCGTGGGGCATCGCGGGATCGTTGACCCGGCAAGCGCTGGCGGAGACGGACCACCGCCTCGGATTCGCCCAGCGGCCGCTGCAGCGCCACGGCATACGCACCGGCGACGACCCCTATCGTTTGTCCCGCCTCAACGGCAAATACGTGATGTGCCTGCCCGGCCGCGGCCGCCGCCTGCTGCTGTCCCGCCATCGCGACGACGATTCGGCGAGGCAAGCCGCCGATTGATGGCCTGGCCCGCGGACGTGGACGTCGCCGTCGTCGCCCATGACAACCTGTCGATTCTCCCCGCGACACTGCAATCGCTGCTCGACGCCGGCTGCCCCCGCGAGCGCATCACGCTCGTCGACGTCGCCAGCACGGACGGCACGGCTGAATGGATCGCGCGCGAGCACCCGGGCGTCCGCGTCCGGCGGCTCGACGTCAATCGCGGCCCGAGCCCCGGCCGCAACGTCGGCATCACCGAAGGCTCGAGCCGGTTCGTGCTGCTGATGGACGCCGACGTCCGCATCGCGCCCGACGCCACGCAAAAGCTTCACGCGGTCATGCAGGCCGACTCGTCGGTGAAAGTCGGCAGCCCGATTGTCGTCCACGCCGACCGGCCGGAGGTCATTCAGTACGCCGGCGGCGCGCTGCACTATATCTGCGAGGCGGTCAACCCATGGCTCGATCGGCCGCTCGCCGAACGGGGGCGCGAGCCGGCGGACATCGGCGCGGCCCCGACCTGCGCGCTGCTGCTCGACCGGCGCTTCGCCGCCGACGTCGGTCTGTTCGACGAGCGCTACTTCATCGGCAAGGAAGACGGCGACTTCACGCACCGCGTGAACATGGCGGGCTTCCGAATCCGCGAACTGCCGGATGCGCTCGTCTTCCATCGCAGCCGTCCGCGCGGCGACTGGCTCTTCTACTATCAGATTCGAAACCGCTGGCACTTCATCCTGAAGAACTACCAGTGGCGGACGATGATCGCCATCGTCCCGCCGTTGCTCGTGTACGAGCCGCTGCAGCTCGCCGTCCTGACCGTCAAGGGGTATCTCGGAACGTATCTCCGGGCGGTCGGCGGGCTGATCGCCATGCTGCCGGCGCTCCCGCGGGACCGCGCGCTCGCGCGCCGCATCCGCCGCAGACGGGACGGCGAACTGCTGGTCAGCGCTCCGATCGTCGTGCGCGACGACCTGGCGAAAAACCCGATCGTTCGCCGCGGCAAGGCGGTGTACGAGCGATTCCTCGACACATACTGGCGCGTCGTCCGGAGGCTGGTGTAGGGGGGGCCTTCAGGCCCGCCGTCATATGAAGCCGCGCGTGCTCGTTCTGACGACCTACTACCATCCCGTCGTCGGCGGGGTCGAGACGCATGCGCGCCAACTCGCGACGCACCTCGCGGCGAGCGGATTCGAGGTTCGCGTAGTGACCAAACGCGTACCGGCGGCGCCCGCGGACGCATCCGTCGATGGCATCACGGTGCATCGCGTCGGTCCCGGCGGCGAGCGAAAGGCCTCGGGCAAGTGGCTCGCGGTGCCAGCGTTTTTCCGCACGATGCTCGCCCTCAGGCGGCACATCGACGCAATCGTCTGCATCGACTATCGCGGCATCGGCATCGCGGCAATTGCGGCAGGGCGGCTGATGAGCGTCCCGGTCATCGCGCAGGGCGAGACCGCGCGGATCCTCGGGAGCTCCGACGATGGGTCGCTGTCGGGTCTGACACCCGAATCGACTCTGACCCGGGTGCTCAAGTCGCCCGCCCGCACCGTGTACAAAAGAGCGGACCATATCGTCTGCATCGGTCGGGACCTCGAACGTGAGGCGCTGACCGCCGGCGTGCCGCGCCAGCGCGTCCACTATCTGCCGCATGGTGTCGACGTGCAGCGATTCCGCCTGCCCGCCGCCGGCGAACGAACTGACCTGCGCGGCCGGATCGGCTGGCCGCTCGATCGGCCGGTCGTACTGTTCGTCGGCCGGCTGAGCATCGAGAAAGGCGTGATGGATTTGCTCGATGCGTGGCGGACGCTCGATCGCGGCGATGCCATTCTGTCTCTGGTTGGTCCGGACATGACGGGTCATCCGTGGGATGCCGGCGCTTCTGCGCGGACCTTCGTGGCCGCGAACGGACTGCACGACAGCGTGCGCTTCGAGGGCTCCTCTGCCGACCCGGCGCCGTTTTATCGCGCCGCCGACGTGTTCGTGCAACCGTCCCATTTCGAGGCCCTCGGCAATACCGCGATCGAAGCGATGGCCAGCGGTCTGCCGATCGTCGCGTCCGCGATCGGCGGCTTGAAGGACTTCTGCGTCGACGGCGCGAACGCGCTCGTGCACCAGCCGCGATCGCCTGAATCGATCGCGCGAGCAGTGGCGCGGCTCCTTAGCGACGCGCCCCTTCGTGGACGGCTCGGTCTCGCGGCGCGTCGCACGGCGGTCGATCGATTCGAACTCGGCATGCTCATGAATCGGTACGCACAACTCATCGAAGCGGCTGTCGGGGCGCGGACGGCCGGGTGATGTTCAAGAGCTTCGCCTACTCGTCGCTCTCCGCGGGGACCGCAGCGCTCCTGTTGATCCTGATGATCGCGGCCGGCCGCGTTTTGGGTGACGTCGAATTCGGCAAGTTCTCGTTTGCGCTGCTGCTCGGCGGCATCTTCGAAACGCTGATGGATTTCGGGCTCCATCAAGTGACCGTGCGCGCCGTCGCTCGGGACAGGTCACAGGCGACGC
>DASQHH010000561.1:0-8205 GCA_035632195.1 Vicinamibacterales bacterium | reverse complement strand
CGGGCACGTCATCGACGGCACAGCCATACCTGGAAATGGAGCAAGAAGCACGCCGTAGCCGGGTTTCAGTAAATCCACGATCTTCGTCCCAATTGATCAACCCGACGCCGGAAATTTGTCGCTGGCGTGGGGAGTTTTTCGCTTATTTCGTAGCCGTCGCGAGTCCGCGCGCCTTGCCGCCCATGAGCACGATCCCGATCAAGAAGTCGCCGTGAAACCGCGCGGACCATTCTTGGTCGCAGGCCGGGCAGCGAAACCAGCCAATCGTAGCCGTGCTGTCTGGATGCGGATCCACACGGTCGTGTTGGCAGCGCGGACACGGCATGGCAGTCGGTCCCCAAGTCACCATCGGGGGACTGAAACGCAAGCAAGAGGCCACGCAGCGTTTGCAGGGGATTGCGAGTGCGCAGCATCGGCCACGCCGGGAATCCGGCAGGACGGTCGTTCGAGACCGTCATACCCGTCGCGCCCGCAACAAGTGCATCGGTCACGAAAATGTTCCGCCGGATTTTGCGTCCACCGTGCTACCGTGCGCTCGATGACCGGCACCCTGAGTCGGGCCGTGAACCTGCTGGTCCCGGTCGGCCTGTTGTTCGCCGTCTCCATAGTCCGACTGGTGAAGTTGCGGACGTTGACGCACCTCCTGCAAGCCGTCTCCATGCTGTGTCTTGTCGTGGTCGTGCTCACGCACGTTGCCGAGGGCGAGCAGTGGTGGACGTCGATGGGCTGGGGCCAGCCGCACAGCGTCGGGCATTACATCGATCTGACCAGCGCGGTCCTCACGATTGCCTTCCTGTCCATCAGTGCATTTCTTCAGTTCGCGTCGACAAGGCGCTGACGGCTCGACAAGACCCGGAAAGCTTTGTGACTCACCATCTCCACGAATGCTCATGATGGATGAGCGGAGAACTCGATAGGTCTACGCGCCGAAGCCGCATGATGAGCGTTCCGGTCTCGCCATTCAAACTACGCAGCTCCAGATGCTCGCGGTCGGGTTGTGCGAACCGGAACGACGTGGGTTCCCTGGCTCGGTTCAAGGCAGCGCGATCGATCACTGCATTCGTGAACAGCGGAGACTGCGGAGCAGGGTCTGTCGGCCGGTTCAACAGGAACGTCCGGAACAGCGTCGCGCCGATTTTCAGGCCGGGACGCTTCTAGTCCTTATCGAGAAGCTCAGAGAGAGCATTCGCGTCCTTCACGACTTGATCCAACAGGCCCCGAAGGACTGCCGCTGGTTGCTGTGCGCCAATCGAGGTGCCGCTCGAAATAACCGGGCCCAGGAAACCTGCCAGCGCTCGACAGGATGCCACAACCTGCCGCGCGCCGATGGTCCGCCGGCTCTCAATGTCGCGCGTATCGTCCGTCATGCAGAGTCATTTTACGCGGCTCGCGCAATCCGCCCGAAATCGCGTTCATTGCGGCTTGTTGGCACGATCCTCGAGGTGCTGCAAGAGCGTTCCCGCATGGGCCTCGGCCTGGGCGTCGGCGAACTCGGCGGCGAAGACATCATCGGCTTCGAGCTGAATGGCCGCCGAAAGGGCCACGAATTCGTCTGCGGCGAATACACCGCGCTGCTCGAGAATCTGGCGCTGGGCCGTGACGCACGCGTTCAACACGCGAGACTTCTTCAGGAGCATGATCACGAGCGTTTCGAGGGCGTCGATGCGATCTTCGATTGTGGCCATGATCTTCCATTGAGCGAGCAGATCCAACGCAGTCTGTTGACTCGCCCGAATTCGTCCTTCGTGCTGACTATGGGATGCGCTTCAGTTCGCCTTCGAAGGTGAGCTTCTGGCCGGCGGTGATTTGCACGTCGAAGACGAGCGGCTCGTAGCCCTCGGCGCGCACTTCGACGTGATGCGGTCCCGCAACGAGCGGCAGTTTCTGAAAGAGGCCGTCGTAGTCGTCCACGATGCCGACATAATAGCCGTCCACGTAGACCTCAGCCTGTTTCGGCGTAATCTTCAAGCGAAGGGAACCGTCGTCGGCCGACTGTGAGACCGGGACCGGATAGCCGCCGTAGGGGCCGGGATCGGGATAGCCGCCGTACCCGCCGTAATACCCCACGCCATAGAAGCCGCCGGCGATCCCGGGCACGTAGATGATCGGGACGCTGACCGTCGTCGGCTTCGGTGTTGCGGCCGTACGCGGGACCGCCGTGCCCTGGGATGGAGCGCCGTCGCGCGGCCGGCCATGGGCTGCGGTCGAACCAGCGCCGGATGTGTGCGGTGAGGCGGTCGCAGCGCCCTGCCGAGAGGAGGTGCCCGCGCTCCGTCCGCCGCCACTGCTGGACGGCGTACTGGACGCGTGCCCACCTGTGCTGGTGTGACCCCCGCTGCTGGCGTGGCCGCCGCTGGAATGTCCGCCGCCACTGCTTGCGTGGCCGCCGCTGCTGTGGCCTCCGCCGCCATGCCCTTGCGCGTGCGCGAGGGAGACAGACACGGCAAACACGATCGCCGCCGCGATACAGAGGACTCTCATGGCCCGTCTCTAGGTCCAGTCTACGCCTGACTCGCCCCTCTAAAGGAGACGAAATCGCCTTTGTTGGGACGGCCACAGAGGGCCGCGACCGGCTATGTGCGCCGATCGTCGGCCGTCCGCCAAATCCGATAGCCGCCGAGGAACGCGTTCGCGTTGGTCCCGATGCGCGCTCCCTGCGGCAACTCCTTCAGCAGCTTCGCATTCCCGCCGCCAATCACGACATCGTCCACTTCGAGGGCGGCTTTCAGCCGTTCGATGACGTCGGCCACGTTCCGCCGCCACTTGCGCTTGCCGAGGCGTTTCAGTCCGGTCTTGCCGACGTACTCCTCGTACGTGCGGCCTTTCTTGTACGGCAGGTGGGCGAGCTCCATCGGCTCGAGGATGCCGTCGACGATGAGCGCTGTGCCGAGACCGGTGCCGAGGCCGAGAAAGAGCATCCGGCCGCGGCGATAGCTGCCGAGCGCCTGCATCGCGGCATCGTTCAGGATCCGGACTGGGCGTCCGAACGCGCGACGAAAGTTGAAGCCGACCCATCCGCCGCCGAGATTGTGCGGCTCGCTTGCCGGGCGGCCGTGCAGGACGGCGCCGGGATAGCCTATCGAAACGACGTCATACGGCCAGTCGGCGGTCGCTCTGCGTACGGCGCTGACCATATCCTTGGCAGTCATCGCCGCGCCGGAGGGGATCTTGATCGGTTGCCGCTGGCCCGTGGCCAGGACCTTCACGTTCGTGCCGCCGATGTCGATGACCAGAACGCGCTTGCCTCGTGTCATACGCACGGCAATTCTATGTCCGACGCGCCTACTGAACGGCGTCTGAAAACGCTGCAGTTCTCACTCCCGTCTTGCCTGCGGGAGATTCCACGCTACAATCACAATCCTCGTCTTCCCAGCTGATTGAAGCGTGGCACAGGACAGACCGTTCAGCGAGCGGCGCAGCGAGAGCCGCCCTCATCTGGGGGATCGGCGGCAGTGTCCGCGCTGTCGCAGCGCGATGCGTTTCTTCGAGCGATATGTCGTGCGGCACGGCCCTGCATCCCGCCGGGAGCCTGCATGGGTTTGTCAGTGCGGCTTCGAACAGTTCGTCCGTCGCGGCGAATCCTGAGCGCTCCTACTTCAATCCCAGCGCGTCGATGTTGGCGGTGAACGGCCACGTCCGTGTGTAGCCGGGAACGACGTCGACTCTCTGCGTGTAGTTGATCGTCACCAGCGTGTGCAGCCGCTCGCTCTGGATGCCGATCGCATCGTCGCCGAGCGGGATGTCGTACTGCGTCGCGAGATCGACGATGCGATCGTGCAGCCAGTCGTCGCCTTTGTCGCCGCGGAACTCCATGGCCTCCTTCACCGCATCCCGGAACTGGAAATGCGTGAGATATGCGGCGCCGATGTGGAAGCCGGCGTTGACGACGAGGCCCAGCACCAGGAGCTTGAGCAGCGCTTTGATCGATCTCATACCGGCTGTGTGGCTCTCCACAGCTTATCGGCGGATCGACGTCCCGTTGACAGAATTGCGACTCTCTTACAATCACTCCAGGCCGCGGCGGGCCGGGCGCCTACATTACTGCGGCGATAGCCGCGACGCCGATCGCAACGAGCGCCGCGATACCGAGCGCCGCGAAACGGATCCAGCGGCCCCATGAGACGCCGGCCGCGAGCAGCACCGCCATCAGTGCGCCGTTGGTCGGCGTAACCATTTCCGTCAACCCGGCGCCGGTCTGATAGGCGAGTACCGCCGCCTCGCGCGAGAAGCCGCGCAGGTCCGCGATCGGCGCGAACAGCGGCATCGTCAGCACCGCGTGGCCGCTGACGCTCGGCACGGCGACGTGCAGCAGGGCGTGGAAGGGAATCATCAGCAGCGCGGCCGCCATCGCCGGCATCCGGGCGAGCGGCGCGACGAGGGCGTTCAGAATCGTGTCGACGACGCGGCCGTCCTCCAGGACGAGCGAAATGCTGCGCGCGACGCCGATCAGCATCGCTGCCGGCAGCACGGTGGTCATGCCGTCCAGATACGTGGTCACGGTGCCGCCCAGGCCGAGCCGGCCCGCGAGGCCGGCTGCGACCGCGGCGATGACGAATCCGGCCGACAGCTGATTCAGTTCCCAGTCCAGCCGCAGCGCACCGTACACGTACGCCGCCATCGGCGCGACCATGATCAGCATGATCAGCGCGTGGCGCGCCTGCATCGACGGCGGCGCCGAGGCGGATTTGCCCGGGGTGACGTCCGTTCGGGTTCGCGCTCCGGGGGGCAGGGGCCCCCGGACGAGAGATGCGTGGCGCAGCGTGACGGCAATCCAGACGGCGAGCCCCGCCACGAGCATCGCGAACCGCAGTCCGCCGCGTTCGAGCGGCGGGAGCTGCGCAAGCTTGAGAGCGATGCCCGCCTGAAACGGATTCGTGGGACCGAACGCGCTGCCGACCATCGCCGCGCCGGCGCTCATCGCGACGACCGTCGTCGCGTCCACGCCGAGGCCCGCGCCGAGCAGCAGCAGCACCGGCACGAGCGGAATGATCTCTTCCTGCATGTTCTCGAGCGCGCCCATCGCGCCGAAAAAGATCGAGACGCACGGAACGACCCACAGACCGCGATGCGCGAACCGCGACACGAGCGCGTTCACGACGACGGGAAGGGTACCGACGCGATCGACGACGACCCACGCACCGCCGACGAGCAGCACGAGCACGACGACGTCGGCGGCGGCGATGAATCCGCGCGGGATTGCGACGACGGCGGCGAACGGGCCCACAGGCGCGGCATCGACGCGGTGGTAGGTGCCGGCGACGACCACGCTGCGGCCGGTCGCAGCGTCGAGACGGCGTTCGTACTGGCCGGCGGGAAGGATCCACGTCATCAGCGCGGCCACGATAACCGCGCCGCCAAGCAGGACGATCGGATGGGGAACCCGCACAACGGTACAGCCCTAAAGGGCCGCCCTACACTATTTCGTTACGGGATACTTGATCCCGAGCTGCTCGAGATACGACTTGTACTTCGTCGGGTCGTAGTAATACTTGCGCATCTCCGGCCGGTACTTTGCCATTGTCTCAGTGTTGAGCCAGATGGCGGGTTTGTCCTCGGGCCGCATCAGCGGGATGTACTTCACGGTCTTCGTCTGAACGTTACGGAAGTAGTCCCACGCCTGCTGCACGAGCTCGGGGTGTGTCATCAGATCGATGACCGTCAACGCGACGACCTTCGAGCCGTACGCGATCCCTTTGTGCGCGATCGGCGTCGCCATCGAAATGGCGTTCGCCCAGTTGTGGCCCGGGCCGGCCTGGATGTTCGAGGGATAGCGCAGCGTCACCGTCGGGACGTTCCACGAGATGTCCCCGATGTCGTCGGAGCCGCCGCCGCGCTTCGTTTCGTCGGGGATTTCCTCCTGGCCGCGCAGCGGCGTGACCTTCGTCGGCAGACCGATCTCGGGCACTTTCATCTCTTTCTGCAGCGCCTTCGCGAGCTTCACCTCGTCGTCGGTCCACTCGGGGACGCCGACGGTCTCGATGTTCGCCTGCATCACCTGCGCGACGGTCTTGTTGAAGTGGCCCGGCCACGCCGAACCGAGCACTTTCTGCGTCACGGTCGTGTCGGTCATCATCGTCGCTGCCTGCGCCATCCGGTTGCCGATGTCCCACATCTCCTTGATGTGGGGATAGTCGGTTTCGCGGAAGTAGTACCAGACGGACGCGCTCGGCGGGACGACGTTCGGCTGGTCGCCGCCGTTGGGAATCACGTAGTGCGAGCGCTGCTGCAGGCGGAGATGCTCGCGGCGGAAGTTCCAGCCGACGTCCATCAGCTCCACGGCGTCGAGCGCGGAGCGCCCCCGCCACGGCGCCGCTGCCGCGTGCGCGCTCTCGCCCTTGAAGTCGTACTCGACCGAAACGAGGCCGTTCTGCGTGCTGTCGCCCCAGCTGACGCCCATTTCCGCGGCGACGTGCGCAAAGAGCACGACGTCGACGTCCTTGAACAATCCGGCGCGGACGTAGTACGCCTTGGCGCCGACGAGCTCTTCGGCGACGCCGGGCCAGACCTTGATCGTGCCCGGCAGGTGCCGCTGCTCCATGATCTTCTTCGCCGCGAGCGCCGCGGTGATCTGGAGCGGCATGCCGGAGTTGTGTCCTTCGCCGTGGCCCGGCGCCCCTTCGATGATCGGATCGTGATAGCCGACGCCGGGTTTGTTCGACGCCTGGGGGATGCAGTCGATGTCGGAGCCGAGCGCGATGACCGGCTTGCCGGAACCCCACGTGGCCATGAACGCCGTCGGAATCCCGGCGACGCCCGACTCGACGCTGAATCCGTTCTTCCGCAGAATGTCCTGCAGGTACTTCGTGGTCTCGAACTCCTGGAAGCCGAGCTCCCCGAAGCTGAAGACCGTATCGTTCATCTTCTGGATGTCCTCGCGCATGCCGTCGACTTCCTGCGCGACATCCTTCTTGTACTGGTCGAGGGTCGGGTTCGGCGGCAGTTTGATCGCGGGCGTCTCAGCCGCGCTGCCGCCGCGCTGTGCATGAACGGCCGGCAGCGCGATGAGCAGGCCGGTGAAGACGATGGCAACGCGTCGGGACGATCGGGACATCGAGCCCTCCAGGTGCGGACATCTTAAATCGAATAACATGCTGACGGATGGCACGACTCTTCGAGGCGATTGAGATCAAGCGGAAGACGTTTTTCGAGTTCGAGGCGGCGCCGTACGTCTGCCTGGACGTCGACGTGTCGAAGCCGACGGCCCGCGGAGGGCAGACGCTGGTCCGCGTGAAGATGCGGAACCTGGTGACCCGCGCGGTGTTCGACAAGACGTTCAAGGCGGGCGAGAAGTTCGCCGAGCCGGACCTGGACTCGGTCACCGCATCCTTTCTCTACAAGGACGCGGACGGCTTCCATTTCATGGACCAGTCCACCTACGAGACGCTGACGCTCACGCCCGGCACGATCGGCGACGACCGCGATCTGCTCGTGGACAACCTGACCATCGAGATTCAGCGGTACAACGGCGCACCCATCGGCCTGCAGTTCCCGCCTCACGTGGAACTGACGGTCAAGAGCACCGAGCCGGGCGTGCGCGGCGACACCGCGAGCGGCGGCGTCACCAAGCTGGCGACGCTCGAGACCGGCCTCGAGGTGCGCGTGCCGCTGTTCGTCAAGGAAGGCGAAAAGATCCGCGTGCACACCGAGACGCGGGAGTTCGCCGGCCGCGCGTAGACGTCAGCCGATGCTGATGTTCGCGTAGCCGCGCTCCTGCGCGCGCGTGACGCAGATGACGCCGGCCGGCACGAAATGCCCGGCAATGACGGTGTTCGCCATCATCTCTTTCCGCACCGTTTCGGCGTCCGCGCCCGCCTGCCGCGCCGCATTCCCGGAGTACGCGCGCGTCGTGCGGTTGCAGATTGCCAGCCTGATGCCCTGGGCCGCGAGCTGCGTCAGCCGCCGGGTGTACGGGTTTGCGATCGGTCCATCCTTCGCATTCGGATCCGTCCACGCCATCTGCGTCGAATACGCCTTGCCGTACTTCGCCCACATCGCATCGCTGAACGCGAACGGCGTCGTGCGGTGGCGCGTCACGATGACGACCACGAGCTCGTTGGCGGCGACGTCGTAGTCGGTCTTGTTCGTCTCGACGATGTTGCCGGCGAACTGCAGCGCGTCCGGGAAGCGTTCGGGATTCCACGTATCCAGGATCACGCGGTGCTTGGCGGTGTTGTCGTCGAGCCAGTCGTCCTGCGTGTGGCGCGC
>DASQHH010000560.1:0-3829 GCA_035632195.1 Vicinamibacterales bacterium | reverse complement strand
TCGCGTATCTCGTCCTGCAGACGGTGTACTCGCTGCTTCTCAAGCACATCGTCATCATGGACGTGTTGACGATTGCCATCGGCTTCGTGCTGCGGGCGGTCGCGGGCGCGGTCGCCATCGACGTGGAGATCGGGCACTGGCTGCTCGTGTGCACGATCCTGCTCGCGCTCTTCATCGCGCTGGCGAAGCGGCGGCACGAGATCGTGCTGCTCGCGGGCGAGGCGCCCAGCCACCGGCCGATTCTCGGGGAGTACAGCCCTTACCTGCTCGACCAGATGATCGGCGTCGTCACCGCCTCGACGCTGATTGCCTACATCGTCTACACGGTCAGCCCCGAGACGCAGCAGAAATTCGGGACCGCCTGGCTCGGGCTGACGATTCCCTTTCCGTTGTACGGCATTTTCCGTTATCTGTATCTGGTGCACCGCCGCGAAGGCGGCGGGAGCCCCGCCGATCTGCTGATGACCGACCGACCGCTCCTGGCATGCGTGGCCTTGTGGGCGGTGGCGGTCGCGGCGATCATTTATCGCTAGCTGCGTATGGCTGATTTCAACGTCCGGTCCGACTCGGTGAACGTCGAGCAGATCATGGACCAGATCCGCGCGCGCATCCGGGAGAAGCGCGGCGTCGACTACACCGAACAGCAGATCCGGGAGCTCGCGGCCGTCAAACTCGAGAAGTTCATCGATCCAGGCGGCGTGCGATCCGATCTGCTGCAGCAGTTCCGCAAGGCGCGGCCCGCGTACCAGCCGCCCGAGCTCCCGAACTTCAAGTTCGAGGAATCGACGCTGTACGAATCGCACCGCGGGTTCATCCGCGTCATGCGAAAGCTGTTGAATCCGATCTTGAAGCTGATGTTCAACCCCAACCCGCTCATTCAGGCGCTGAACGTCCAGGCGCGGCTGAACGCGATGAACGCTGAACGCGATGCGCGGGTGCAGGCGAGCCGCACGGCGACCGAGCAGCTGCTGTACGAAGTGATCCACAACCTGGTCGTCGAGCTGACCCGGACGGGCATCGAGGTCAAGAATCTCAAGATGCGCGTCGAATCGCTGGCGAGCCGCGTCGAGTTCAACGAGCGGCGCGCGCGGGCGCTCGAAAGCGTCGTCGTCTACAAACCCTCGAACGAGGAGCACGCCCGGCCGCAGCCGGCGCAGCTCCAGCAAGCGACACATCAGCCGGCAATGTCTCCGTCTCCAGGGTCTCCAGGGCCTCAGGGACATCAGGGGCAGCCGCCGCAGCAATCGGGTTCGGGATTCCAGCCGCAACAAGGTGCCCAGGGTGGGCACGGCGGCCCGCCGGGCGAAGGACCCGGGCAGCGAAGCCGGCGCCGGCGGCGGCGGCGTGGACGCCGGGGCGGCGGCTCTGCCGCGGCAATCATGGGTGCTCCGCCGGCTCCAGGCGCTCCGCCCGTTCCGGGAGCAACGCCGGTTGCAGGCGCGCCGCCGGTGCCGCAGCCGTCAGAATCCGTCCCGGTGAGTCACGAGCCGGAACCCGAAGCACCGCACGATACGGCCGCCGACGAGCCCGAAGCGCCCGAAGAAGGATGAGCGCAGCGACTCGAGCGATGAAGCTCGCCGTCGTCGTGCAGCGCTACGGACTGGCCATCAACGGCGGCGCCGAGCTGCACGCCCGCTATATTGCAGAGCATCTCGGCAAGCACGCCGCCGTCGAGGTGCTGACGACGTGTGCGAGCGACTACGTGACGTGGAAGAACGAGCTCGCTGCCGGCGTCGAAACCGTCAACGGCATCACGGTCCGCCGCTTCAAGGTCAAACACGAGCGGGACCCGCTGGTCTTCGGCCGACGGTCGGTGCGCGTGTTCAGCGAGATGCACTCGCCCGGCGACGAGCTCGACTGGCTCGACGCGGAGGGCCCGACGAGCCCGGCGCTCGTCGACTACATCACAAAACACGCTTCGGACTACGACTTCTGCCTCTTCTTCAGCTACCGCTACTACCACGCCTACTACGGCGTCCGCGCCGCGCCGGCACGCGCGATTCTGGTGCCGACGGCGGAACGCGACGAAGCCATCGGCCTGTCGATCTTCCAGCCGTTGTTCCGCAGCGTCCGCGCCGTGATGTACAACTCGCCGGAGGAGCGCGCGATGATCGAGGCGGTCTCCGGCAACCAGTCCGTGCCGGGCGTCGTCGTCGGCATCGGATCGGACGTGCCGCAGAATCCACAGCCGTCGAGGTTCCGGCAGAAGCACGGGATCCCCGGGCCGTTTGCCGTCTACGTCGGGCGGATTGACGAGAACAAGGGCTGCAGCGAGCTGTTCCGCTTCTTCCAGCAGTACCTGACGGACCCATCGTCCACGCTCTCACTCGCGCTGATCGGGCACTCGCTGCTCGAGATTCCGAAGCACCCGCGGATTCGCCATCTCGGCTTCCTCAGCGATCAGGACAAGTTCGACGCGATGGCAGCCGCCGACGTGCTGATCATGCCGTCGTACTTCGAGAGCCTGTCGATGGTGGCGCTCGAGGCATGGGCGCTCGGCAAGCCGGTCGTCGCAAACGGCCGGTGCGACGTGCTCCGCGGCCAATGCGTCCGCAGCAACGCCGGCCTGTATTACGACAACGGCGCCGAGTTCATGGAGACGCTGTCGACCATCGAGCGCAATCGATGGCTCGCCAATGCGCTCGGCCGCAACGGACGGCAGTTCTTCCGGGAGCACTACGACTGGCCGGTCATCGAGCGGAAGTACCTCGACATGATCGCGCGCCTGCAGCGCTCCACCGCGCCCGCGCCGGCCGACCCGGTGCCCGGCTGGTCCGATCGCCGGCGTCAGAACCTGCCGCCGGCGAAGGACGTTCTCGCAGGGCTGCCGCGCGGGGCGGCAGCATGATCAGCATTCATCAGGTCCTGGCGACGCTGGGATATGGCGACGCGATCGGCCACGAGGTGCTCGGCATCCAGCGGGTCCTCCGCGAGGCAGGCTACCGGTCGGACATCTTCGTCGAGACCGCGGACTCCCGGCTCGAGCCGTTGACGCGCGATTACCGCGAGCTCGTCGACGCGACCCATCCGGACAACCTGCTGCTCCATCATTTCTCGCTGGGTTCGAAGGCGTCGCGCACGGCATTCGCGCTGCCGGACCGGATGGCGCTGATTTACCACAACATCACACCGCCCGAGTATTTCGTGGGCGTCCACCGCAAGCTCGCCCGCAGCTGCTTCAACGGCCGCCGCGAGCTGCAGGCCTACGCCCGCCGCGTCGATCTCGCGATGGGCGACTCGGAATTCAACCGGCAGGATCTCGAGGCGCTCGGGTTCGCGCGCACCGCGGTGCTTCCGGTCGTTCCGGACTTCTCCCATCTCGACGCCGAGCCGAACTGGCTGCTCGCGCGGGACTTCGACGACGAGTGGACGAACATTCTGTTCGTCGGCCGGATCATCGCGAACAAGAAGATCGACGATCTGATCCGCTGGTTTCACGCGTACCACACCGTCAGCAATCCCCGGTCGCGGCTCCTGCTGGTGGGGGCGTACCGCGGGTACGAGCGGTACCTGGCGTCGCTGCACCAGCTCGCGGCGACGCTCGGCGCCCGCGACATTCATTTCATCGGCCACGTCAGCGACGAGGAGCTCGTGGCCTTCTACGACGTCGCGGACCTGTTCCTCTGCGCGAGCGAGCACGAAGGCTTCTGCGTGCCGATCGTCGAGGCGTTCTACAAGCAGATTCCGGTCGTCGCGTACGGCGCCACGGCCGTTCCGGCGACGATGGACGGCGCCGGGGTCCTGTTCACGGACACCTCGCCGCTGCACGTGGCCGAACTGATGGACGCCGTCATTTCGGATAGCTCGCTGCAGGACGCGATCGTGGACG
>DASQHH010000559.1:0-5898 GCA_035632195.1 Vicinamibacterales bacterium | reverse complement strand
CCACACGATCGAAAGACGTTTCAACGTTCACGAGACTGCTCCTTCGCGCCGCTCGATAATTCGATCCTCGCCGTCGCCGCTTCGGCTTCGACCGCTCCGAGGGCCGCGGATGCGGCACCGCGATTCTCGCCTTCGGCTTCGCGTTCCAGGCGAGCGGCCGCATCGCGCAGCGCGTCGGCTCCGATCACCCCCGCCGAGCCTTTCAACGAGTGCGCTTCACGCCGCAGGGACTTGAAGTCCCCGTCCCGCAGGGCCTTGTGTGCTCCTGCCAGACGCGTTGCGGTGCCCTCCTCGAACAGCTCGACGAGCTGTTGAATGAGATCGGGCGCGCCTTCTTCCTGCAGCTCGTGCAGCATGCGTATGCGTGCCCAGTCGATCGCCGCGGATTGATTTGCGGTTTGTGACTCCATTTCAGGCCACCATCTGGTCGATCTCGCGCACCAGCGCCGAGGCGTCGACCGGTTTCGAGAAGTACACGTTCGCGCCAAGCTGCATCGCGCGCGTCCGGCCGTCGCCGGTGTTGCTGCCGGACACCACGAGAATCGGAGTATTCGCCCGCGTCGGCGACCGGCGAACGTGCTCGATGACGGCGAATCCGTCGACATCCGGCATGTGAAGGTCGACCACGACGGCGTCGCACGGCGTTTCGTCGAAGATCCGCTGCGCCGCCGCGCCGTCGCCGGCCGTCATCACGCGGAATCCGCCGCGCGCGAGCGACTGCGACAGGACGCGACGCAGGTCCTCATCGTCTTCCGCCAGGAGAAGCGTGGCGTTGGACGGCTTGCCGATCAGGACGGCGATTTCGCGCTGCAGGCGGTCGGCGTCGATCGGTTTGGCCACGATCGCGAATTCGTGATCGAACGACACGTCGTCCGCGACCGCGGATACGATGACGATCGGGATCGCCCGCGTGCGCGGATCGGCGGCCAGCCTGCGGATGGCGCTGAGGCCGCCCATGCCGGGCATCACGAGATCCATGGTGATCAAATCAGGGTGCAGGTCGACTGCGGCGGCGATAGCGCCGTCGCCGTTGACCGCCTCGCAGACGCGGTAGCCGACGGCTTCGAGCTGCCGGCGGAGAACGAGGCGAATGTCCGCGTCGTCGTCGACAACGAGAATCGTCTGCCGGCGCGGACTCGCCGCCGCGACGACTGCCGGCATCGCCGGTTCGTCCACTGCGGGCAGCGCGACGGTGAACGTCGTTCCCGTTCCAACGAGGCTCGAGACGCTGACGGTGCCGCCGTGCTGGTCGACGAGGGCCTTGACGATGGAGAGGCCGAGGCCGGTGCCGCCGGCCTTCCGCTTCGCGGACGCATCGATCTGGCCGAACTTCACGAACAGCTTCCCGAGATCGGCGTCGGCGATGCCGGGGCCGGCGTCGGCGATGGCGATGGAGACGCGATCGCCATTGCTGCGCGCCTGGAGCGAGACGGTGGCCCCGGACGGCGAGAACTTGACGGCGTTCGACAGGAGGTTGACGAGAACCTGGACGAGGCGATCGAAGTCGCCGCGGATGTTCGGAAGCCCCTTTTCGAGATCGATGGCGAGCGCGACGCCCGCTTCGCGGGCGACGTCCGCGACGTTGCCGGCCGAGGCCCGCGCGAGCTCGCCGACGTCGCACGCCTTCACTTTCAACTCGAGCTTTCCGGCTTCGATCTTCGACACATCGAGGATGTCGTTGATGATCCGGATCAGGCGTTCGCAGTTCTTGAGCGCGATGCCGAGCAGCGGCTGGTGATCGGGATCCTGGAATTGCGGCGGATCGGCGAGCACGAGCTGCAGCGCGCCCCGGACCGACGTCAACGGCGTTCGCAGCTCGTGGCTGACGACGGAGATGAACTCGTTCTTCATGCGGTCGATCTCCCGGCGCTCGGAGGTGTCGCGCCAGTTTGCCGCGAAGAAGGTGGCGTCGCCCGTGTCGAACTTCACCAGCGAGCACTCGACCGGCACGATCCGGCCGTCGGCACGGCGGATTTCCTGCTGTGTGATCTGGCCGGCGATGCGGTCGCCCTCTTCGGTCAGCGTGCGTGCCTCGGGACCGCTCGGCAACACGACGAACTCGCCGACGGACTGGCCGACGAGACGCCCGGGTTCCACGCCCAGCATCTGCTCGACCGCAGGGTTGTTTGCCACAATGTTCCCCTTCTCGTCGGTGAGCACCATGCCCGTAATCATCGCGTTGAACATGGCCCGGTTACGCGCGTCGCTGACGCGCAGCGCGGCCTCCGCGCGCTGACTCCGACGGATGCCAGTGGCGATCTGGAGTCCGGCGCCGATCATGAACATTCCAGTCAGAACGATAGCGATCCACACCGAGGAGAGCGCGCGCGACTCGCTGGCGGCGTCGGCGATCCGGCCTGAGGCGAGCAGCCCCTCCTCAGCCCCGCGGATTCCGTCGATCGCCTCGGCAATCGCGTCATGATCGTCGTGCCCCGAATCGCGGCCCGCCTCGATCTCTTGATCGAAGAGCGTCCGCTGATGGGTGAGCAACCGGCGCAGGCCGCCCAGGCGCTCGCGTTGATCGCTGTTCAGAATCACCGCGTCGAGCCGATCGAGGGCTTCGTTCAGCTCGCTCAGGTTGCGCACGTAACTGGTCGCCGTGCCGTCCGTGTGATTCATGAGCACGGCGTGCTGGCTCGATTCGACGTCTGCAACCTGAGCGCGAACGTCTTCGATCGCCGCCAGGACTTCATATGCGTGGTTGATGTGCTTGTTGGCATCCGCAAGGGCGCGCAGTCGTGACAGCGAGAACCAACCGGTTGCCGAAAGCATGAGAGCCGACAACGTGGCGGCGAAAACCGCTCGAATCGCAAGGCTCTTCATTGTTGTCTCTCCAGCATCTCGCGCACCTGCGCACCCAGAGCAATGACGTCGAAAGGCTTGGTGATGTAGCCGATCGCGCCGAGCGCGAGCCCGGCTCGGATCTCCGATTCCTGCGACTTCGCCGTCAGGAAAATGACGGGGATGCCGCTCGTCGCCGGACTCGCTTTCAGCCGGGCGCACGCCTGCGGGCCGTCCATCTCCGGCATCATCCAGTCGAGTAGCACGGCGTCCGGTGGCGCCTCGGCGATCTTGAGCAAGGCCTGCGCGCCGTTTTCGACGGTCGTCACGTCGAAGCCGGCGCGCTTGAGCGACAGACGGGCGACGAGCCGGATGTCGGGTTCGTCTTCCGCGAGCAGGATTCTCACGAGCGCACCTCCTCGGCTGCGGGGGCCGCAGACGGAGTATCGATTCGTCCGGATTTCAGGAGGGAAACGGCCTGAGTCTTGAACGTCATGAGGCCAGCTCCAGAGAGACCGCGGACACAAGGTCGAGGACGCCGCGCTCGCCCAGCGCGATGAACCGCTCGACCAGATCGGTCCGGCGTTTGCCTGCGGCCGCATCCGCCCTCAGTTCGCGATAGGCGGCATCGGCGGTCTTTGCTCTCCGATACGGGCGGTCCGTCGTGACTGCGTCGTAGACATCCGCGATGGCGACGATCTGGGCCAGCAGCGGGACCGCGCCGCCGCGCAGGCCGTCCGGGTACCCGCTGCCGTCGAGCAGCTCGTGATGGTGGCGGACGATCTGGCGGACGTCGCGCAGCGATCGGAGCTCCCCGCACAGGCGTTCGCCGATGACCGGGTGCTGCTTGATCAGCGCGTACTCGTCCGGTTCGAGGCGTCCCTGCTTGAACAGCACGGCGTCGGGGACGCCGATCTTGCCGACGTCGTGCAGGTAGCCCCCGCGGCGAAGCGCCTCGAGGTCGTCCGGCGAGAGATCCAGATCTCGCCCGAGCGCGGTGCTGTATGCGGCGAGGCGCTCGCAGTGGCCGTTCGTATACGTGTCGCGCGCCTCGATGGTGCGCGCGAGACTGATGATGACCGACTCGGCCGATTCGAGATCGTCGGTCGATCGCTTCAGGCGAACGAGGGATTTGACGCGCGCGCGAAGCTCCTGCCGGTCGACAGGCTTGCGCAGAAAATCGTCGGCACCCGCATGAATGCCGGCCAGCCTGGATTCGCGGCTGCCCATGCCAGTCATGAGAACGACCGGCACGAAACGGGAGTGCTGACCCGCCTTGATGGAACGGCACAAGGAAAACCCGTCGACACCGGGCATGTTGACGTCGCTCAATACGACGTCAGGCGGATGCGCGGCCACGACGGAAAGCGCCTCGGCGCCGTTCGAGGCTTCGAAGGTCTCGTATCCGTCGGCCTTCAGAAACCGCGCCAGCAGATTCCGGTTCGGGGTCTCGTCGTCAACGACGAGCACTCGGCCGATGCCGCTCATCGTCCCATCGCCTCCTGCACCTTGCCGGCGAGCTCCTCCGCCGCAAACGGTTTGCGTACCAACGGCGTGTCGTCGTCGATGTCGTTACCGGTAATGGCGTCGTCGGTATAACCGGACATGTACATCACGCGGAGCCCCGGACAGGTTTTCGACAGCTCGCGATAGAGCGCGGGTCCGCTGCACCCGGGCATGATCACGTCGGTCAAGAGGAGATCGATGCGCCGGGTCTCGAACACCCGTCGCGCCGCGTCCGCGGACTCGACGCTGAACACGTCGTACCCGACGCCCTGCAGCACTCTTTCGGCGACCTGGCGGACCGCCGGTTCGTCCTCCACGAGGAGCACCGTTCCAGTAGCCACCCTAGCGCGCGCAGGCGGGGCCGGCGGCGCGGCGCTCGTACCCGACGCGGCCGGCAAATACACATGGATCGTCGTTCCGGCGCCGGGAGCGCTGTCGACCGTGATGTACCCGCCGGACTCCACGACGATCCCGTGGACGGTCGCCAGGCCGAGGCCCGTTCCGGCGCCGCGGCTCTTCGTCGTGAAGAACGGCTCGAAGAGCCGGGCCCGCACTTCGTCGGTCATGCCGCTTCCCGTGTCGCGGACCCACAGATGCACGAACGGGCCCGCCTCGGCCGGTCCTGCACCAAAGGCGCCGGCCGCGGCAGCGAGCGGCCCCGCGCCGATCGTGATGGCGCCGCCGAGCAACATCGCGTCCCGCGCGTTGACGACGAGGTTCATAACGACCTGATCGAGCTGGTTCGCATCGGCGTAGACCGGCGCCAGATCGCCCGCGAGATCGAGATCGATGGTGAAGCGTTCGCCGACAAGCCGGCGGAGCATTTTGCTGACCTTCTCGAGCTGATCGTTCAGGTCAACGATGCGCCGCTCCACGCGCTGCTGGCGGCTGAACATCAGCAGCTGCCGCGTCAGCGCCGCCGCGCGGTCGCTGGCGACGAGAATCTCGTCGGCGTCGGTCTTCTGCGCCTCATCGACGGACTCGTCCCTGAGGAATTCCGCGTAGCCCTTGATGACGGTCAGCAGGTTGTTGAAATCGTGCGCGACGCCGCCGGCGAGCTGGCCGATCGCGTCCATCTTCTGCGCCTGGCGCAACTGCGCCTCGAGATGCTTTCGCTCGTCGATGTTGATCGCGACGCCGAGAAGACCTCGAACCTGTCCGTCCTCCACGACGGCGCGCGCGCGTCCCGCAATCCAGCGGACGCCGCCGTCTGCAGTGAGCGCCCGCGCGTCGATTGCAAGGGGCGTCCCGTCCACCAGCACTTTCCGTATTTCGGCTTCCATTCGTTCGCGATCGTCCGGATGGACCAGCTCCAGCAGCTCGACGACGGATGTCGGCATGTGTTCGGCGGGGATGCCGACGACGGCCGGCATCGGCTCCGACCACGTCACCCGGCCGCTCGTGGAATCGATCTCCCAGATGCCCATCTCGGCGGCCCTCATCGCGAACTCGGTCCGTCGTTTCGCTTGCTCGAGTGCCTGGAACCGGAGGGCGTTTTCGTAGGCGATGGCCGTCTGAATGCCGAGCATCAGGGCGAGCTGCTCGTCTTCGAACGTAAACGCGGACGCGCCCAGCTTGTTCCGGAACCCGAGCCACCCGTAGATTCGGGTC
>DASQHH010000558.1:0-5170 GCA_035632195.1 Vicinamibacterales bacterium | reverse complement strand
CGTCGCCTTGCCAGCACGTGGACGAGGATCGGCGCGAACAGCATCACCAGTCCGGCGAGCGCTGTGGGAACGAGGAAGATCAGACCGCCTCCATCCGCGACAGCAGGAACCGGCGGAGCGCGGTGTCCGGAGGCGCGTCCGTGAGCATCAGCGAGTACTGAAACGCTTCCGCTGCTGCCCGGCTCCGCCATCGCTCGAGAAACGCGGCCATCGCGTCTTTGTAGACGCGCTTTGCATCACGTCCGTTGACGGCGGCCGTGCCGCCGGTTTCGAGATCGGTGAACTCGATGTCGGTGGCGTAGGGAAAGTCGATTTCGTCGCGGCTCAGAACGTGCAGCAGCACGACTTCGTGGCCCATTCGCGCGGCGAGCCGCAACGCCGCGAACGCGCGCTCTTCGTCGTCGTACAGATCGGAGACCACGATCAGAAGTCCGCGGCGCTTCAACCGCTCCGCGGCCAGCCGGATGACATCCTCGCCGCGCCATCGACCCGAAACGGTGATCGCGCTCAGCGCCGCGAGCAATGCGCGAAGGTGCTGACGTCCGGTCTTCGGCGGCACGAACCGGTCGCGCGCGACGAGACCGACGGCGTCGCCCTGCGTCGCAATCAGATGCGCGAGCGCCGCCGCCAGCACGATCGCGTAGCGGAATTTGTTCCCAAAGTCCATCGACGCACTGTCATCGACGACGAGGGCCGCCGCCATGTCGGTCGTCTCGCGGAACTGTTTCGTGTAGACGCGATCGGTCCGCGCGACCAGCTTCCAGTCGACGTACTTCAGGTCGTCGCCTGGGCGGTAATGGCGGTACTGGCTGAACTCCGCGCTGTATCCGTGGAACGGGCTGCGGTGCAGCCCCGACACGAGCCCGGAGACGAGGATCCGCGCGACGAGCTCGAGGTCAGCGATTCGCGCGAGGACGTCAGGGAACACTGTCGAGCAGACGGTTGACGATCTGATCCGCGTCGATGCCGTCCGCTTCGGCCTGGAAATTCAGCAGAACGCGGTGCCGCATGACCGGCAGCGCCACGGCCCGGACGTCGTCGAGCGCGGCGACGCTGCGTCCGTCGAGGAGCGCGCGCGCCTTCGCGCCGAGGATCAGCGCCTGCCCCGCGCGAGGACCGGCGCCCCATTTGACCCACTGCCGGACGAACGGCGGCACGCCGTCGTCGGCCGCGCCGGCGGGCCGGCTCGCACGCACGATGCGCAGCGCGTAGTCGACGACGTTGGACGCAGCGGGGACGTCGCGCACAAGATGCCTCGTCGCCTCGATTTCTTCCGCGGACGCGACCGCGGAAATCGTCGGTTCCTCGTCCGTCGTCGTCGACGAGAGAATCCGGTGTTCCTCGGCCGCGCTCGGATACTCAATGACGACATTGAACATGAAGCGATCGAGCTGCGCTTCCGGCAGCGGATACGTGCCTTCCTGCTCGATCGGATTCTGGGTGGCGAGGACGAAGAGAGGACGTTCGAGCTCGTACCGGACGCCGTTGACCGTCACCTGGTATTCCTGCATCGCCTCGAGCAGCGCCGCCTGCGTCTTCGGCGGCGTGCGATTGATTTCGTCGGCGAGGATGACGTTGGCGAACACCGGTCCGCGGATGAAGCGGATTTCGCGGCGGCCGGTCCCGCGGTCCTCCTCGATCACCTCGGTGCCGAGGATGTCCGACGGCATCAGATCGGGCGTGAACTGGATGCGGCTGAAATGGAGGTGGACCGCGCGCGCCAAGGATTTGATCAGCAGCGTTTTCGCGAGCCCCGGCACGCCTCGCAGCAGTACGTGCCCGCCGGCGAAGAACGCGGTCAGGATGTCGTCGACGACGACGCGCTGGCCGATGATGGCGCGTCCCAGCTCGTCGCGAAGCCGCGTGGCGAGGCGCTCCGCCTGCTGGAATGAGATCGCGGTGGACGACACCGCGCAAAATTCTATCAGTCTTGGGAAAAGTTTTTCCCTTGCCGCATGGCGAGCCACGTGCATTCGCACGACGCGATGCGGCTCGGAGAAGCAGTACGTTTCGCGGCCATTCCCGCGCTCGTGCTGGCCGCGGCCTGCACGTCCTCCGAGACGTCCAGCAACATGACCGCCCCATCCGCGCAGAAGTGCCAGGTGACGGCCAGTGGATCGCCGACCTCGTTCCCGGCCGGCGGCGGCAGCGGCGCAGTCTCCGTCTCCGCCGACCGGGACTGCACGTGGTCCCTGACCGTCGATGCGTCCTGGGTCGCGATCTCGGGCGCCAGTTCCGGACAGGGAAACGGCAACGTCGGTTTCAGCGTCGGGGCCAATCCACAGCCGGCGGCGAGGACGGCCAACGTAGCGGTCAACGGACAGAGCGTTCAGCTGAGCCAGGCCGCCGCGCCGTGCACGTTCGCGCTGAGCCGGGTGAGCGACACGATCCCCGCTGCCGGCGGCGCGCTGTCAGTCGCCGTGACGACGTTGGCCGGATGCAACTGGACCGCGTCGAGCTCGGCCGCGTGGATCGCTGTGGCGTCCGGTGCGTCGGGATCGAGCAGCGGCACGGTCGGCATGCAGGTGGCTGAGAACGGCGGCGCTGCACGTATCGGTCAGGTGAACATCGGCGGGCAGGCTTACACCGTCAATCAGACTTCGGCGGCCGCGTATGCGCCAAAGCCTTCGCCGGAACCTGCACCGGGCCACGATCCAGGGCCTACGCCGCCTCCGCCCGCGCCGCCGCCAGATTCGGGCGGCGACACCGAAGAGTTCTCGGGACTCGAGGGCAACGTCAGCGGGATCTGTCCGAACCTGGTGTTCAACGTCGCGTCGGCGACCATCGCCACCGACAAATCGACGAAGTTCAAGGACATCTCGTGCGGCGACGTCGCGAAGGGCGGCCGCAATGTATCCGGCGAAGGCACCATCGACGGCAACGACGTCATCCACGCCGACATTGTCAAAAAGGCAGGTGGACATGACTAGGCTCCGGGTTCCAGGTTTGAGGATCCAGGTTCTAGCCGTCATGATCGTAACAACGACATTGGCGGCGCGCTCGGACGCGCAGACGGTGTCCGACGTGCTCACGTTCCTCGTCACGAACCAGTCGGTATCGACCGGAGACTTCCAGCGCGATCGCACGGCCGCCGAAGCCACGAGTCAGACGATCTCGCGCGCCGTGCTCGCGAACCTGGCGACCCTGCCGGTGGCGACCTCGTCGAGCGGCTTCGTGTACCGCTTGAACCCGGAGCTGGGCACGGTCGAACGCTCGACGCAGAGCTTCGGGCCGTTCTTCGTCGAACGCGCGCAGACCGCGGGACGCCATCAGGCGTCGTTCGGGCTCTCGTTCCAGCAGCTGAATTTCACCTCGCTCGACGGCCGGAACCTGCGCGACGGATCGCTCATCACGACGGCGAACCAGTTCGTCGACGAAGCGCAGCCGTTCGACGTGGACCGGCTCACGCTGAACATCTCTGCGCGGATCGCGACGCTGTACGGCAGTGTCGGCGTCACCGATCGGCTCGAAGTCGGTTTCGCCGTGCCGATGGTCGACCTGACGCTGGACGGCTCGCGCATCAACACGTATCGCGGCAGCACGTTCACGCAGGCGTCCGCCAGCGCGCGCGCGATCGGCCTCGCCGACGCGATCGTGCGCACGAAGTACACGGTGTTCGATCAGGGCGGCGCCGGCATCGCCGCTGCGGTCGATCTCCGTCTGCCGACGGGGCGGCGGGAGGATCTGCTCGGAGCGGGAACGACGTCGGCAAAGTTCTCGGCGATCGGATCGATCGAAACCGGGCGTCTCTCGACACACGTCAACGCCGGCATGACGGTCGGCGGGCTCGCGCGAGAGCTCAGCTACGGCGGCGCGCTGGCGTACGCCGCAACCGGCCGCATGACGGTCAGCGGCGAGGTCCTCGGGCGCCTCGTCGAAGGCGGAGGAGAGATTATGTCTGTGGCGACGCCGCATCCGACGCTCGCAGGAGTCGAGACCATCAGGCTCGTGCCGGACGGCTCGAACCTGCAGGTGGTCACATTCGTTCCAGGCGTGAAATGGAATCTCTCAGATACGTGGGTGCTCGCCGCGAACATCAGCGTGCCGCTGACCCGCAACGGGCTGACGACGACGCTCACGCCGTTCGTGGGGCTCGACTACGCGATCGGCAGGTAGGCCTCAGCGCTCTGCGCGCGCGCTTTCGATTCTCCAATCAACGCCTGACCGGCGCAGCGTGAACGTCCAGACGCGCGGCTCGGTCCGCGGCTCGCGGCTTCCGATTTTGGTCACGTAGCGCGCGGTTCCCCGGCAGGTCGCGTTGGCGGCGTCGCCGGGACCTGCACCTCGCACGCGTCAAACGTCAACGTCTGCGACCGCAGGCCGTCGAACGCCCGCGCGAGCGCCGCCTCGTTGATCGCCGGGTAGACGGCGCGGGCAGACGGCGCGTCCAGCTCTTCGTACGCCGAACGATAGCGCTGCAGCGCCTGCCGCACCAGCTGATCGTCGTTGGGCGGGCTCGGCGGAATCGGTATCGGATCGCTCGATGCCCGCAGCGCCGGCGTCAGATTGACCGGGGCCGCCTCGACGAGCGGGACTGCCGACGCGGTGGTCGCAGGCGCGGTTGCCTGAGGTGCGGACGCCGGGGGTGGAACAACGGGCGGCACCGACTCGCTTCTCGGCTCGACGGCGGGCGCCGAACGCTCGGGCTCCGATGGCGGCGGCGGCGTTCGTATCGCGTCGCGCTCCAGCGCGCCGCTGGTGGCGACCGTTCGCGAGATCGGCAGCGCCGTCGCGACGGGCGGCAGCGCGGATTCGACGCGCGCAGCGTCGGCCAGTGCTGTGGAATCAGACACGTCGTCAGGTGTGGATGAAGGGATCGACGGGGGAACCGACTGCGGCGGTTCGACGAGATCGGCCACTGCCGTCGTCGAATGCGAGAGCAGGGACGGCCGCGCATGCTCGACGAGCGTTGCAGCCAGCAGTGTGGCGGCGAACGCACCGGCTGCGGCAATCCAGCGCCCCCTGTGCGGCGTCTTCAGCGTTCGCCGCAAGTCATCGAACGACGCGGTCAGCCCCGCCAGCTCGGGAAGATTCGGATCGAGCTCGATCACCTCGTCGAGAGCGGCGGCCGCCTCTCTGAGGCGTTTGCGCGCAATAGCGGACCGGGCGGCGTCGAGCCGCCGGTCGACCCGGCGCCGACGGGCGCGCTGCTCGAACTGCGAATAGCCGT
>DASQHH010000557.1:0-3939 GCA_035632195.1 Vicinamibacterales bacterium | reverse complement strand
CCTCGTCGCCTGGCTGCAGAAAACGTTTCCGCCGGGGCGCTGACGCTTGCGGGCCGTACTACAATGGCGGCCCATGTGGATGCTGCACGGAGAGGAGGCGACGTTCCGGCTGCGGCCCGGTGCGATCAAGACAATCGGACGCGCTCCGCGCGCCGACTTCATCCTGGACGCGGCGCTGGTCTCCCGCATCCACTGCCGCATTACGGCCACTGACGAGAAGCTCGAAGTCGTCGATCTTTCGAGCACGAACGGCGTCTTCGTCAACGACAAGAAGGTGGGGCGCGCCAGCCTCGAGCGCGGGGATCGCCTGCGCGTCGGACGCGTCGAATTCACCGTCAACAGGACCATCGATCGCAAAACGCGCAAATCAGCTGATTAGCTCTGACAAGTAAGACGCCGTAGGGCGGTATCGGAGTATCAGGTCCTCACTGACCGAAGGGCGAACAGTCTTCGAGCGCTTCTGCGTGAATCGGCGCGACTCGGAGTCATCTGAGCAACCGGATCGTACGGTCGTCAGGCCCTCCTCGGAAGTACTTCGCCAGCAGCCGTTCGAACACCGAGCCGGGTGGCGACACGTGCGCGAACAAGGTTGCGCACGAACGCAGCTTCAGGTCGTCCGGGTACCCGAAGATCTCGGTGGCTGATTTGCCCTCGACCGCCAACGCTGCTTCCGCGCATTCAATCAATCGCGGTCCGAGCACGCGATGGCGTATGTAGGCCTCAGCTTCGGCGAGATCCCTGATGGCGTAGCGCTGCGCCATCGCGCTCGCCCCGAGGCCGTCAATCTGCGGGAAGATGAACCACATCCAGTGGGACGCCTTGCGGCCGCTCCTGATCTCGCCGAGCGCGCGCCCGAAAACGCCCTCTTGCGCTTCGATGAATCGACTCAGGTCAGCGGCGCACATACGCGCCCTGGATTGAGCGCCTCGGCCGCCCGGTCGTGTTGGCGCCGTGCCCGTGGAGCACCGAGCCGTTGTAAATGACGATCGACCCCGCGGGGCCGCAGGCGGCGACGGGCTGCGCGCCGTTGGACCACCGGTGCGAGCCCGGCACGAACCGCGTCGCGCCGTTCTCCTCGCGGAACTCGTCGAGCATGAAAATGAAGCCGACCATCGGAAAGCCGGCCTGGTCGCGCGCGAAATCGACATGCAGCTCCTGCATGCCGGTTAGCGGGTGGACGGTGCGCCCGAGGAGCGCGCTCAACCGGAATCCGCCGCCGATCGTCCGCTCGGATGCCTCGAGAATGGGCCTGCACGCCGCCAGCCCGGCGAACACGGGATCGCGATCGAGCCCGCTCACGCGCGTCGTCGTCCTGCCGACGGAGAGCTCCGGCGGCGACGCCATCCGCATCGCACGGTCGTAAGCATTTGCGAAGCCCGGCAGGAGTTCGGGCGCGACGACATCACTCACGACGACGAAACCGTCGCGATCGAGTTCGGGATTCACGGCTGGGCCTGCAGGAACGGGTTCGTCCGACGCTCCCGGCCGATCGTCGTCTTCTCGCCGTGGCCGGGATAGACGACGGCGTCGTCTCCGAAGCCGAACAGCACGTTGCGGATCGACGCGATCAGCGTGTTGAAGTCACCGCCCGGCAGGTCCGTGCGTCCAATTGACCCGGCAAACAGGGTGTCGCCGACGAACAGATCCGTGCCGCGCTCGCCACGCCGGCCGATCTGCAGGCAAACGCCGCCTGGACAGTGCCCCGGCGTGTGGTGCGGGCGCACCTCGTATTCGCCGAATGGAATCACTTGGCCCGGCGTGTAGTACTCGTCAATCGGAGGCTGCCGCTCGACGCGGAGGCCGAACATCGCGCCCGATTCAACGGCGCGCTCGTACAGGAATAGATCGTCCTTGTGCAGGTAGACCTTCACGCCGAGCGCGCGCTTCGCCGCGGCGACGCCGGTAACGTGATCGACGTGCGCGTGCGTCAGCAGGATGTGCCTGATTTTCAGCGCCTGCCCTTCGGCGTACGCCAGCAGCGATTCGACCTCGTCTCCGGGATCGATGATCGCCGCTTCGCGCGTGCGTTCGCATCCGACGACGAAGCCGTTCTTGAAGAACGGACCGACGGCCTGTGTGTCGAGGAGCATCGTGAACCTATAATACGTTCGTGATCATCGCTGTTCTCGACGATCTCATGTTTACGTCGAAGATCAGGAACGCTGCTGCCCAGCTCGGCGTTCCGCTCACGTTCGCGCGCTCGAGCGCATCCGCGCTCGCCGAGATGCAGAAAGCGGCCCCCGGAACGGTGTCGCTCGTGATCCTCGACCTCGACAATCCGGGGACGGCGCCGCTCGACGTCGTCGCGTCCATGAAGAACGACGCCGCGCTCGCCGGCGTTCCGACCGTCGGCTTCGTTTCGCACGTCCACACGAACGTCATCGATGCCGCCCGCAGGGCCGGCGTCGGGGACGTCCTCGCCCGGTCCGCGTTCACGCAGCAGCTCGCCGACATCCTGACGCGTGGATCTCGCTGACGTCTTCGCCGCGCGCAAACGTATCGGCCCGTACGTGCGGCGGACGCCGCTCATCGAGTCCGCATGGCTTTCCGATCTCGGCGGCGGGCGCGCGTGGATCAAGCTGGAATCGCAGCAGCTCTCCAATTCGTTCAAGTCGCGCGGCGCCTTCAACGCCGTGATCGCGCGCATCGAACGCGGCGCGCGGCCTGCGCGCGTGGTCACCGCGTCCGCAGGTAACCACGGCCGCGCGCTCGCGGCCGCCTGCGAAGCGTTCCATATTCCGCTGGTCGTCTTCACGCCGGCCGACGCGCCACAGACGAAGCTCGCCGCCATCACGCGACACGGCGCCGAGCTCCGAAGCGAGGGCGGCGACTACGACGACGCGGAGAAACGGGCGCTCGCGTTCGCGCGCGGAACGGGCGCCGAATTCATCTCTCCGTATAACGACGCCGACGTGATCGCCGGCGCCGGCACCGTCGCCCTCGAGCTGTTCGAGGACGCCGGCGAGATCGACGTCATCGTGGCCCCGATTGGCGGCGGCGGACTGATCAGCGGCGTCGCGACTGCGGCCAAGGCGATCGCGCCGTCGTGCGAGGTCGTGGGCGTGGAAGCCGAAGCGTCGTGCGCGTTCCTGACCAGTGTCCGCGCGGGTCGGCTGGTCGAGATCGTGCCGGGCGAAACCATCGCCGACGGCCTCGGCGGCAACCCCGATCCGCAGACCATCACGTTTGTCTTGATCCAGACCCTCGTCGACCGCATCGTCACCGTCTCGGAAACGGACCTCACCGCCGCGATCGCGGGCCTTGTGGAGCGCGAACATCTGATTGCGGAGGGGGCGGGGGCGGCGGCCACCGCCGCCGTCGTCGGCACGCGCGTCGAGCTGCATGGCCGCCGCGCGGCGGTCCTGCTCACCGGCAGCAACATCGACCGCTCGCGGCTCGCGGCCGTTCTTCGTTAAGGCTTGGCGGTCCGGCTGGCGCGGTCGTTCAGAATTGCCAGCACGGCGAGGAGCTCGGCAACCATCGTCGCGGCGCACGAATAGCGGTCGTCGGGCTCTGGCGCCAACGCTTTCGTCAGAATGCCGTCGATTTCGTGGTGGAGCTCGGGATTGAGCGACGCCAGATGCGGCTTCGCGTTCGCGGGCGGCAGCCTGCCAGCGAGCATCTCGAAGAGAAGGGCGCCGAGCGCGAACACGTCAGTGCGCTCGTCGATCGGGTTTCCGGCTTTTTGCTCGGGCGCCTGATAGCCTGCAGGTCTTCCCGGTTTCCCTTTCGTGTCTGCCCGGTCCGGACCTCCCACGCTCCACGGCGTCAGCCCGGTATCGAGCACTTTCGCGCGGCCTTTGTTCGTCTCGACGACGGTTTCGGGGCGAAGATCCCCGTGAAACACGCCGGAAGCGTGCGCATCCGCGAGCGCGTCGCCAATCTGCGCAGCCAGCTCGATCGCGCGGCGCGCGTTCATCGGCCCATGCTTGAGGATCG